>JAQTOJ010000016.1 GCA_028713395.1 Dehalococcoidales bacterium
CGTGTGCTCTTCCGATCTTCCTGGGTGAGGATTTTCTTGCGTAAACGGATGTTCGACGGAGTCACTTCCACCAGTTCATCCCGGTTGATGAAGTCGAGGGATTGTTCCATGATTTCAGGATTGCTCCAGAAGTACCGCATCATTTCCGTCCGGATGCTTCCCGGCGCAATTTCGTTCACCCTTATGCCGGAACGCGCCAGTTCTTTCGCCAGGCCGCGGGTGATCATGTTCATGCCCGCTTTGGTCACGGAATAGGTATGCGAATTCATTACGGCTTTCAGACTCTCCACCGAGTTCATGTTGATGATATTGCCGGTTTTTCGTTCTTTCATATAAGGAGCTACGGTTTTACAACCCAGATAAACGCTCTTCAGGTTGACGTTCATCGTAAAATCCCAGTCAGCCTCCGGCGCCTGGAGCAAAGATCCCCCTCTGCCGCCACCGGCATTATTGACCAAAATATCTATCTTCCCGAAGGTTTCTATGGTCTTGCCCACCATCGCTTCCCAATCGGCTTTGGAGGAAGCATCCATTTTCATTGGCAGCGCCCGCCGCCCCGTCTGCCGTATTTTCTCCGCCACCTGTTCCAGTTCGCCGCTGTTAATCTCAATATCGTTCAGCGAAACATCCGCCCCGGCTTCCGCAAACATGATCGCCACCGCCGCCCCGATCCCCCGCCTTGCCCCTGTTACTATCGCCACTTTGTCTTTTAAGGAAAACAAATCGCAAACGTTCATTGCCAGCCAAGCCCCTTTCTCTTCCGCGGAAAATATCTATGTATATTATGGTTATGTCAATTACACCAAGAAGTGCCTTGAAAATAAATATAAACTCTATCGCCTTCCGCCGTCAAACAGACCGCATCCCTCCATTTTTAGTTGTTCACAAATCCCGCAGGCGCCAATACACTTTCTGAGGATACGCAATCCCCGAAGAATCTCTTCCTCTACGTCATCCCAGCGCAGGTGGCACCCATTCAGCAGCTTGTCTGCTGTTCATCCCGTATGTAAATCGGGACGGAGATCCATAGGCCGTAGTTCCAGAAGATTAAGTTTCCTTCTCTCCCCTTAAGTTTAAGGAGCCTGTCCTCGACCTGATCGGGGAGAGATACAGAGGGATTTGTTATAAATCTTCTTCCTTGTCTCCTCGCCCCTCGTGGGAGAGGATTAAGTGAGTGCCCCATATGAGCATCTTCATCGCCATCCCATGTGAATCTAGTTGTTCCCTCCCTTCAAGTTTGAAGGGAGGTCAGGAGGGATTTGGGATAAAATGTGAGCAGCTCTTTTCAGCCGGCATCTTGAACCTTATCCTCAATTCGCTATACTAACAGGCACATTTGTCGTCTCTCCTTGTGCAAAAAATGCTCATGCATTTCCTTTCCAAACCCAAATGCTGTTAATCCCTCACCGTTGTTTCTGATAAAATGGGTGGATATGATGGAGTTGATTGATAAAGGCGCCAGGAACTTGGGCATCGCTCTAAGTGAAAAACAACTGGCGCAATTCCAGACCTATTACGAAGAACTCGTGGTCTGGAATCAGCAGATGAACCTCACCGCCATCACGGCAATCGATGCCGTCCAGATCAACCATTTCCTGGATTCCCTCACCGTGAGCCTCGTGTACCAGCCTGAAGGTAAAATCAAAGCCCTGGATGTGGGCACCGGCGCCGGCTTTCCCGGTATCCCGCTGAAAATTGCCTTCCCGGAAATGCACTTGGTCTTGTTGGAAGCCACCGGTAAAAAAGTGCTGTTTTTACAACACATCCGGGAAAAGCTCTGTCTGGAAAATGTTCAGGTCATCACCGGGCGCGCTGAAGAAGTGGCGCACCAATTTAGATACCGCGCCGCGTTTGACCTGGTGCTTTCACGCGCCGTCGCTCCCCTGGTCACGCTGGTGGAATACACCCTGCCTTTCTGCCGCATGGATGGACTCCTCATCGCCCATAAAAAAGGTGATATCAAGTCCGAAATCGAACAGGCAAAACCCGCCATCAACATCCTCAAAGCCCGGTTACTGGAAGTGAAACCCGTCAACCTGCCGGAATTCCCGGATAACCGCTCGCTGGTGGTCGTCAAACAACTCGCCCCCGTGCCGGCTCTCTACCCGCGTCAATCCGGCCTGCCGGTGAAAAAACCCCTCGGCTAACCGTACCATCGTCTTTGCGAGACCATCCCGGTGTAATCGGGAGGCGCGGCAATCTAAATCAATTTTTCTGGATTCCGGCCTTCACCGGAATGACAGTTGCATCTTGTAATTTGATTATTGATTATTTCTCTTTTTGGTTGCTATTGCTCCGTCTCCCATAGTAAAATAGCTGTGTAATAATCACGATTAATGCGCCCTTTTTAACATATTGGAGGATACCATGGAAACCGCAACTTTCAAAGTAAAAACCGGCCTTGCCCAAATGCTCAAGGGCGGGGTCATTATGGATGTCGTGACCCCGGAACACGCCAAAATTGCGGAAGCTGCCGGCGCCTGCGCTGTCATGGCGCTGGAACGCGTCCCGGCGGATATCCGCGCGGCTGGCGGCGTTGCCCGTATGTCCGATCCCACGGTCATCAAGCGAATCATGAAAGCCGTCACCATCCCCGTCATGGCCAAATGCCGTATCGGGCATTTTGTTGAAGCTCAGATCCTTGAAGCCCTCGGCATCGATTACATCGATGAGTCCGAGGTTTTGACCCCGGCGGATGAAACCCATCACGTTTGGAAACATGATTTCAAAGTGCCGTTCGTTTGCGGTTGCCGTAACCTCGGTGAAGCCTTGAGGCGCATCAGCGAAGGCGCGGCCATGATCCGCACCAAAGGCGAAGCCGGCACCGGTGATGTCGTGGAAGCTGTCCGCCACATGCGCACCGTCCAGGATGAAATCCGCAAACTGGTGAATATGTCTCCTGAAGAACTGCCCTCCGAAGCTAAAGAATTGGGGGCGCCGTTAGATCTCGTCATCGAAATCCACCGCACCGGGAAATTACCGGTCGTGAACTTTGCCGCCGGCGGCGTCGCCACCCCGGCTGATGCCGCTTTGATGATGCAATTGGGAGCTGACGGTGTCTTCGTCGGTTCCGGTATCTTCAAGTCCGGCAACCCGGAAGCCCGGGCGAAAGCCGTTGTCCAGGCTGTGACGCATTATAAAGATGCCAAAATATTAGCCAAGGTCTCGCAGAATCTGGGTGAAGCCATGGTCGGCATCAGTGTTAAACAGATTCCGCCGGAACAATTACTCGCGGGTAGAGGATGGTAGCATGAAAATCGGTGTCCTTGCATTGCAAGGCGCCTTTGCGGAACACAGCGCCGTGCTGCAGCGGCTGGGCGTGGAAGCGGTCGAAATCAGGTTGCCCGGGCAATTGGAAAATCTGGATGGGTTGATTCTCCCGGGGGGTGAAAGCACCTCCATCACCAAACTGATGCGGCATTACGCCTTGACCAAAAAACTCCACGAAATGGCGGTTAACGGTTTCCCCCTGTTTGGCACTTGCGCCGGTATGATCGTCCTCGCCAAGGGTATCTCTAATGGCAAAATCGAACCTGTGGGCGTCATGGAAATCGATGTTAAACGCAATGCCTTCGGGCGGCAGGTGGATAGTTTTGAAACGGACGTCGCCATCCCGGTACTCGGGCGCAACAAATTTCACGCGGTTTTTATCCGCGCCCCGCTCATCGCATCTGTCGGCACGGATGTTGAAATCCTCGCCAAATTGCCGAATGGTACTATCATCGCCGCCCGGCAGGGTAAATTATTGGTCACCGCCTTTCACCCCGAATTGACGGATGACCCCAGATTTCACCAGTATTTCCTGGATATTATCGCCGGGAAAAAATAAATCCAGGAGGAGGTTAACTTGCAAAAAGTAATCACCGATGACCTGGAAGCCTTATTGGACATTTTGCCCCCGAATATCCGCGGGTTGCTGCAACAACAGGCTGATTTCAAGGGTCTCATCGAAGTTATTTTGGATCTGGGCAGATCTCCGGAAGCCCGCTTTCTGGACCGCGAGATCACGCTGGAATCCACCGAAGTCACCGAAGAAGACATCGAATACGTCACATCGCGCATCGGGGCTTTCGGGGACGATAACCGCGCCGGTATCGAACGGACATTGCACCGCATTTCCGCCATTCGCAACCGTAAAGGCCGCGTCGTCGGTCTGACGGTGCGCGTCGGCCGGGCGGTTTTCGGCACGATCAATATCATCGAAGACCTGGTCCGCAGCGGCAAAAGCATTTTACTGCTGGGTAGACCCGGTGTCGGCAAGACTACCATGCTGCGTGAGGTTGCCCGCGTGCTGGCGGATGACATCGATAAACGCGTTATCATCGTGGATACCTCCAACGAAATTGCCGGTGACGGTGATATCCCCCACCCGGCTATCGGCAAAGCTCGCCGTATGCAGGTACGCACCCCGGATATGCAGCACGCCGTCATGATTGAAGCCGTGGAAAACCACATGCCTGAAGTCATTGTTATTGATGAGATCGGCACCCAGTTGGAAACCCTGGCCGCCCGCACTATCGCCGAGCGCGGCGTGCAGTTGGTCGCCACCGCTCACGGCAACACATTGGAAAATCTCATGATGAATCCCACCCTGGCTGACCTTATCGGCGGCATTCAATCCGTCACCCTGGGCGATGAAGAAGCCAAGCGCCGCGGCACCCAGAAATCCATACTGGAACGCGTCTCTTCTCCAACCTTTGATATTCTGGTGGAAATCCAGGAACGTGATAAGGTCGCCATTCATAAAGATGTCGCCGGCGCGGTGGACTCTATCCTGCGCGGTGAACCGCAGCCGTTGGAAGTTCGCTCCACTGACGAAAATGGCGAGCTCCATGTCGAAAGCGTCATGCCTTTGACCGATGCGCGCAAACCCGTCCGTCAGAATGGCAACCATAAAGTTGATGTCGTCAAAAACGGCAACGCCCCCCGCCTCTATCTCTTCGGCGTTAACCGCGGTCGCCTGGAACAGGTGGCGGAAGAAATGCAGATCCAGTTGCACATTGTTGAGGAACTGGAAAACGCCACCCTCATGGTCACCTCCAAGAAATATTTCCGGCAGAAACCGCCGCGCATCCGCGATGCTGAAAACCGGAATCTTTTAATTTACGTGCTGCGCGGCAACAGCCCGCCGCAGATCCGGCAACTGCTGAGTTCGGTCTATCCGGTAGAGTATAATGAGATAGCCAACCGTGATTCGTCCTTCAAACTGGCGCTCGATGAAGCCAAAGAAGCCGTCGAATCGATCAAAGGTGGCACGGAAACTGTGGAATTGAGTCCGCAAAGCGCCTACATCCGGCGTCTGCAACACCTGGTGGCGGAAAGAAACGGGGTCTTTTCGCAGAGCACCGGCAAAGACCCCAACCGGCGTGTCAGAATTTTTAGAATGTAACGGGGAGAGAGGAAAATGGCAGGTAGTAACGAAGCCAAAGAATGGTTCGCCAAAGGTTTGACTTATTTCGAAGCCAACAAATATGAAGACGCGCTGCAAGCCTATAATAAAGCCATCGAAATTTATCCGGCCATTGCCGAAGCCTGGACGAATAAAGGCAATACCCTGGCGGCATTAGGCCGTAACGACGAAGCCTTGACCGCCTATGATGAGGCGATTCGGCTCAACCCTGATCTGGTGGAAGCCCGCATGAATAAAGGTATCGTCCTCAGCGAAAACGGTAAATACGCCGAAGCCATCTCCGAATACGATGCCGCCATCAAGATCAAACCGGATGACGCCGATCTCTGGTACAACAAAGGCGTCGCCTATCATAAGGCCAACAATTCGGAGGAAGCGGTCAAAGCCTACGAAGAAGTCATCAAAATCAACCCCAAGAGCGCGCAGGTCTGGAATAACAAGGGCGTAGCCCTGCACGATTTGAATAAGCCCGCCGAAGCCGTCAAAGCCTTCGAAGAAGCCGTCAAACTCAGTCCCCGCTATGCCAAGGCCTGGAATAACAAGGGTGATGCCTTTGCCGACCTGGGGAAATACCCGGAGGCGGTCAAAGCCTTCGAGGAAGCCGTGAAAATAGAGCCGCAATTCCTTGAAGCCTGGCATAACAAAGGCGATGCCTTCACCGAAATGGCGCACTTTGAAGAAGCCATATCCGCCTATAACCAAGCGCTCAAGATCAACCCGCGTGATGCTATAACCTGGAACAGCCTCGGCGAGGCATTACAAAAATCCGGCGAACAATTGGAAGCCTTCCGCGCATTTGTCAAAGCCACGGATATCGATCCTAAATTCGCCGGGGCATGGTTCAACAAAGGCACCGTTTTCTTCAAGACCGGCAAAAACGAGGACGCTCTGGCCGCGTATCAGCAGGCCGTGAAAAACGACCCCGCTTTCGCCAAGGCCTGGTATAACCTCAGCCTCGTCTACCATAATCTGAAAAAACACGATGAGGAAACCAAAGCCCGCGCCGAAGCCAAAAAGCTCGACCCCGGTTATAAATAACCCTCGATGTCATCCCGTACTTGATACGGGATCCAGAAAAAACGAAAACTGGATTCCAGATCAAGTCCCGATTGATTAAGCTTCATACGGGATGGCGACGATGTCGCTCATCTGGAATGACGTGGTGAGAATTGTGGTGGCACAGGCATCCTTGCCTGTGCTTTATTTTTCTACTTGTCTTTCCCGCGAACGCGGGAATCCACAGAACCACGACTGCCTAGGCATGAGTATGGTGCATTGTAAACCACTGTTTCACTCTGGACGACTACTTTTTTCAGAGTATAATGCCTAAACCATTCTCAAGGTATATTGATAACGAGACAATTAGTGATCATTAAGTTAAGATAAGATAAGAGGCAAAAGATGCCTCAAAATATGAAAAGATATTATTTTAGAAGGCTGAAGTCACCCGGGTCTGGGAATACTGGGGAAACCATTACCAGATGAAATGGGATAAACAGCTCAACAAAAACCGCCTGGCCGCCGAACAGGGTGCCGTCCGCAAAGACTGGGGCGGCAAGCTGCCGGTCGCGCTGGTCTATCCCAACTCCTACTACATCGGTATGTCCAATCTGGGTATTCAAGCCATCTACCGCTTCTTCAATAATTATCCCGATTGTGTCTGCGAGCGCGTTTTTCTGGACTCCAAAGATAACGCCCTCCTGCTCTCCGTGGAATCGCTGCTGCCCTTAACGGATTTTGCCGTCATCGCCTTCTCCATGAGCTACGAACTGGACTACTTCAACGTGCCGAGCATCCTTAAGGCAGCGGGCATTCCTATTTATGCCAAAAACCGTGACGCCACCCATCCCCTGATCATCGCCGGCGGTCCCTGTATTACCGCTAACCCCATGCCCCTATCCCCGTTTTTTGATTGCCTCTGCATCGGCGAAGCGGAAGCCATCCTGCCCTTCATGTTGCCCGTCCTCAGGGAAGGTGTCAGCGAAGACCGCCCGGAATTTCTGAAGCAAATGTCGCAAATTCCCGGCATTTACGTCCCCGGTTGTTCCACCAAACCCGTCACCCGCCAATGGGTGCAAAACCTGGACGATTTCCCCGTGCATTCCACCGTGCTTACCCGCGATACCGAACTGGGCGATATGTATCTCATCGAGGTGGAAAGGGGCTGCAACTGGGGCTGCAAATTCTGTCTGGTCAGCAACTGCTACAAACCCATGCGTTTTCATTCGGTGGCAAGTCTGCTGGCGCAGGGCAAAGAAGGACTGCAATTCCGTAAAAAGTTGGGCTTGCTTGGACCGGCCGTCACCGACCACCCGCACATCGAGGAAATTGTCAGTAAACTATCTGAAATGGGCGCTGAAATCTCCGTCAGCTCTCTGCGTATCAAACCGCTCGTTAATTCGGTTTTAAGCGACGTCATCGAAGGCGGCGCCCGCACGGTCGCCCTTGCCCCGGAAGCCGGCTCGCAGCGCCTGCGTGATCTCATCGGTAAACGCATCAATGAAGATGACATCTTGAAAGCCGTCGAACAGGTAGCCGCGCAGGGCATCCGGCAGCTTAAACTATATTTTATGATCGGTCTGCCCACCGAGACCGATAACGATATCCACGATATTGTGACACTGGTGAAAAAATGCCGGGAAATGATGGAACTGCACCAGCCTTCCAGCCGACTCACGCTCACGGTTTCCGCCTTTATCCCCAAAGCCTTGACGCCGTTCCAGCGGGAAGGCATGGCTTCGCTGGAAGTCTTGAACTCCCGGCTCGCCCTGTTGAAAAACAGTCTCCCTAACAAGGGTTTCAGCGTCAAGAATGAGAGCGTGGAATGGGCGGAGGTACAGGCCGTCCTCTCCCGCGGCGATGCCCAACTGGCCGCCGTGCTGGCGAATATGGAAAAAGTCTCGCTGGCGCAGTGGCATAAAACCATGCAAAACGCTGGATTGGATATTGATGTTTACGCCCATGAAACGTGGGATAATAAACAGAAATTACCGTGGGAAATCGTTCACCCTTGAATCTTTTTCCCCAGTTCACCGTAATAACGGGCACATTTGTCGTCACTTATTGAGTCCCGATGAAATCGTAGCTCGAATCCACTAACAATGATTGACTTTCTGATCCCGATGAAATCGGGGAAGAATCTCTCTGCCGGTAAACTAATAGATTCATTTTTTCATAGTAACCACGATGACACTTCCCTCCCTTTAGCTAAAGAGCCTGTCCCTTGAATCTCCTCCTACAATTCGCCATAATAGAAGGTACTTTATTCCATCATTCGTTGTCATTCTGAGGTTACGCAGTACCCGAAGAATCCCGGGGTAACGAGGAGCATTGCATGTAGTTAGTCTCCCAGTCATTCTGGAGACCGCCTCAGGCGGACGAAGGATCTCAGGGAGGCGGGGACTCACCAGTACCTACTCTAAACCCAGTATGACAAACAAGAAGGTAACCGCTATGAAAAAAACCGTCTTTATCGATGGACAACACGGCACTACCGGCTTAAAAATCCACGAGCGCTTGGCAAAACGCGCGGATATCGAACTGGTATCTTTACCGGAAGCCGCCCGCAAAGACCCATCCGCTAAACAAAAACTGCTCAACGCCGTGGATATTGTCTTTTTGTGTCTGCCGGATGACGCCGCGCGGGAATCAGTTTCCCTGATCACCAACAAAAGTGTCTGCGTCATCGATGGCTCTACCGCCCACCGCGTCACCGAAGGCTGGGTTTACGGTTTCCCTGAACTGAATCAACACCAGCGGAACCTGATAAAAACATCCAAACGCATCACCGTGCCCGGTTGCCATGCCACCGGCTTCATCGCCCTGCTATATCCGTTGGTTGCCAAAGGCATTGTCGCCCCGGATTATCCCGTCACCTGCCACGCCGTGGCCGGTTACAGCGGCGGCGGCAAGTCCATGATCGCTGATTATCAGTCGGAACATCCGTCACAGGATGTTCTTAATCCCCGCCCCTACGCCCTGGCGCTGAACCACAAACACGTCCCCGAAATGACGAAGGTCGTGGGTCTGGCGCAGCCGGTCATCTTCACACCCACGGTCGTGAATGTATATAACGGCGAGATCATCTCCATACCCCTCTACGCCAACAAAATTAAAAATAACCTTTCTGCGGGCGACATCCGGAAAATATTGGCGGAATACTACACCGGCGAACGCTTCGTCAACGTCATGCCCTACCCTGCTGACGAACATTTGAAAAACGGTTTCCTCACCATGACCGATTGTAACGATACCAACAACATCGAACTTTTTGTTTTCGGCGGCAAGGAACGGATTTTACTTTCCGCCCGCTTCGATAATCTGGGCAAAGGCGCTTCCGGCGCCGCCGTCCAGAACCTGAATATCGTCCTGGGAGTGGATGAATCCACGGGCCTTTAACTTTAGTATCAATATACTCTGGTTATCAATGATGGATTGCTTTTTATTCCCTCCCTTCAAGTTTAAAGAGCCTGTCCCTTGCATGACTCCTCCACGTCATCCCAGATGAGCGACATCGTCGCCATCCCGTATGAAGCTTAATCAATCGGGACTTGATCTGGGATCCATCGTATTTTGTCTCCCCTTAAGTTTAAGGGGAGATACAGAGGGATTTAACCTAGACCTGATAAGTGAAAGGTCAGTAAAGATTTGTGTATAATAACGGTATTCAAATCTCCCGAAAACTTCAAGCAAGAAGGTAGCGCTATGAAAATCTACCAGGTAGATGCCTTTACAGACACCCCCTTCAAAGGGAACCCCGCCGGCGTTTGTGTCTTACCCCGGGCAAAATGCCGGAAGATACGTTCCTCCAGAACATCGCCTTGGAAATGAACCTCTCGGAAACCGCTTTTCTCCAGAAAACCGGCGAAACCTACCACCTCAGATGGTTCTCGCCGCTGCGGGAAGTCGAGTTCTGCGGTCACGCTACTCTGGCATCCGCCCACACTCTCTGGGAGACCGGCCTCGAACACAAGACCCGGACGCTCGAATTCGATACCCTGCGCGGCAAACTCTACGCCCGTTATGTAAATAATAAAATAGAACTGGATTTTCCCGCTGGTCAAGTAAAAGAAATCCCGCCGCAGCCGAAACTCAACAAAGCCCTCGGCATCAAACCACTCTTCACCGGGGATACCGGCAAAGGTTATCTCTTCGAAATCGAAAACCTTGAAACGCTCCGGTCGTTACAGCCGGATTTCAACACTCTCAAGAAACTCGGAGATCGGAAATTTATCGTCACCTGCAAGTCCTCAGATTCTGAATTTGATTTCTATTCCCGCTTCTTCGCCCCTTCCGTCGGCATCGATGAAGACCCGGTCACCGGTTCCGCCCACACCTACCTCGCTCCTTATTGGAGTCGTAAATTGGGGAAAAATGTGCTGCAAGCTTTTCAAGCTTCTCAACGCGGCGGAAAACTGGAATGCGAGGCGGCGGATAACGGCAGAATCTTGATCCGCGGTCAGGCCGTCACTGTTTTTGAAATCGATCTGCGGGAAGAACATATCCCGCACTGGCACTAAACGTTTTGCCTTCGGCCCTATCAAGCGAGTCTACAGAAGGATTTTATACCTAATTTTTCCACCACTTCTCTCCCGCGTTCCAGATCAAGTCTGATGACAACAGCGGCAGAGGATGGGAGGATGGCAAGACTGAAGGCTGAATGCTGACCGCTGAAAGCTGATAGCTCCCCCGATGGGAGAGAATCCAAAGCTTGCCCCGTACACCGATGCGGGGTGAGGGTGACGTATCCGTCTCCCGCTGTCATCCTGCCCATCCCCGTCCTGATCAAGTGTCCATTATGTTCCTTATCTCCCCTTAAAATTAAGGGGAGATACAGAGGGATTTGTCCCAAGGTCATCCTGGAACACCGTGAAGCATCTCTTCTTTCCCTTTGCTCCAATACGCACTTCCCCCCCAAGTTTCACCCGCTATTGCTACCGCCTCCAGGACTTGCTATACTGTTTGAACATTGTATACAAACTTATGTGATAGGAGTGGCTGCCGTGAAAACTAAAACCCAAAATATCCTCTTCCCCATGCTCTCTTTCCATGAACGCGACCGCCGCTTCAACCTCGCCAGAAAAATGATGGCGGCGCAGGGCGTGGATTGCCTGATAGTCGCCGGGGGCGGCTTCGACGAGCCGGATGCCTGGTTCACCAACGATAGTCACGGCGGCACCGTGGTTTTCCCGCTCAAAGGCGAACCCGTCTATTTGGTGCATCGCGCCATTCACGGTATCACCGCCACCGAGGTCAACCGCCGCCGCGGCATCCTGCCCTGGATAGAAAACTATCAAGCCTGGGAAAACCTCGCTGAGGGATTGATCTCCGCCTTCAAATCTCTCGGATTGGAAAAAGGCGTTATCGGTCTGGCCGGACACTGGTCTCTCGTGCCGGCCGTCACAGCCAAATTACCTGATTTGAAATTCCAGGACGCCATGCTTCCCCTCCTGGTGCCCATGACCATGTTCAAGAGCGACGAAGAATTGGCCATGGCCCGCCATTCCGCCAACATCGGGGAACAAGCCTGTCAGGCTATGCTTGATGTCGTCAAACCGGGCGTCGGTGAAAATGAAGTGGTCGCCGCCATCGCTGCTACCATTTTACTTCACGGCGCCCACGCTAACCTGGCCATCACTCAGACCGGCGCTGGTTTTGCCAGCCTTGCCTGGGGCCCGCCATTGTGGGTCATTCAGGCGCAGAAACCGCCCATCATTACCAAAAGCGACCTCGTGCAGTCGGAAATTTTCCCCACCTATGCCGGCATCCAGACCCAGCAGCAAATGAGCGTCGCCACGGCACCGGTATTACCGCTTGTCAAAGAAATGGGCGCAGTCGCCCGCCGCTCCTATGAAGAAGCCATCAAGTTTATCAAACCGGGCGTCACTTTCGGTGCGCTCTGTGATGTTATGAAAAAACCCCTCGATGAAGCCGGCTGCTGGAACTTCACGCCTCTTTGCCACAGTATGGATCCCCTGATTTTGTGCAGCCCTATGCAGACCATGGTGGAAGAACTGCCCGATCTTAAAAAATACCATACCGAAAAATATCACACGCCGGCATTCGCGCGGGAATTCGTCTTGAAACCAGGCTTGATTCTGGAACTGGAACCCAATGCCGTGCGCGATAACCAGCGGGTCAATCTGGGCGGCACGGTCATTGTCACCGAAACCGGCGTCGAGGAGTTGAACCACTTGTCTACCAGACTCAATATCAAGTCCTGAGTCCGCCCCAGACGGGCGAGAAATCTCTATGCCTTGATCAGAAACCAGGAAACAGCCAGTCCTTTATCGGTAGTCTCCCTCCTTAACTAAGGAGGGATGAAGGGAGATTTGTTATTCATTATCCTTTTCTTACCTTCCTTTAGCTAAAGGAAAGACCAAATGGTTTCAAATTCTTGGGGAATAAGAGGTGAGAATATGAAACGTATATTTTTCAATACCCACGGTGAACCTAATCAAGTCCTGCAGATCGAAGACATCAATACCCCCGAACCCGGACCCGACCAGGTGCGGGTGCGCATTCCCCTGCGTCCCATCCATGCCATTGATTTAGCCTGGATCCGGGGTGTCTATCCGCACCCGCGCCCCCGCCCATGACAGCGGGCTCCGAAGGCATCGGTATCGTCGAAGCCATCGGTTCCGGCGTCGCCGGTATAAAGATAGGACAGCGCTATTCCGCCAGTTGGTTGGGCACCTGGGCGGAACAACTGATGCTCCCGGCATTCATGCTCATGCCCGTGCCGGATTCCGTTAGCGACCAAATCGCCTGCCAGATACGCTCCAACCCCATTACGGCTTATGCGCTGCTCCAGGAAATCAAAGGCCGCGGCTATATTATCAACAACGCCGCCGATACCTCCGTGGGACGCTTGATCATCCAGATCGCCGCCCGCCGGCATCAACCCTTGATCAACCTGACCCGGTTTCATCAGGACGTGCCGGGTTTGAAAAATATTGAAGCCAAAAACATCGTCGCCACCGAGGATAAAGACTGGGTGCAGCAGGTCAAAAGGAAAGCCGGGAGCAACCCTATCGTTGGCGTGCTGGATGCTGTCTCCGGCAATCTGGTAGCCCAACTGTTGGGAATTTTAGCTCCGGGCGCGCAGATCATCAATTACGGCCGCCTCTCCGGTCATCCGCTGAACCTCACCGAAGCCCAGGCCAAAGCCGTTAACCTCAATCTGGAGTTTTTCGTCATCGGCGAATGGATGCACAAAGTCGGCCCGGAAAAACGTCAGCAGGTCTTCAACGAATTATGGGATTTGTTCGCTAAAAAAGCGCTCGTGATCCCGGTGGCAGGCATTTATCCCCTGACCGAATTTAAAAAAGCCATCAAGCTTGCTGAATCACCGGATGTCAAAGGTAAAGTGCTACTATCTTCGTGAAGTCAACAGAAGGGTGGGTGCAGTGAAACGAAACCCACCTTTTCAAAACCTATTTGATAGACTTCACTCTTCCTACGAATTGTTTAGTCGTCTATTGTCTAGGTCACAGTAGGGGGTGCAACGTAAATTCAAATAACTAAATAGTAACCAGCAGCTTTGCTGCTGTTAACCCACCTTTATAAACTTTCCATGACTGAATAGCTATCCTTCTTGATTACCGTCTTTCAGCCCGCTTCCCGTTCCCTACCCCGCGGATTACCCGGCGTGATTGCGCCTCATCGTCACAAAAAAGCATCAGCAGTCCCGGAATATACTGGTGCATGTAATAGAAATCCCCGCCCCCGAACATCACCGTCCGCTCCCCACGGGGGTACCAGTAGAATGGAATCTTGTCGTATTTGTTCGTGACCGCCACCAATCGGTCGATGTCTCTGATCCCCATTAATGCCTGGAAAAACAGTTCATTCTCCTGATAGAGCTTGTCCAGCCCGTCCCCTTTTTCCGGCACGCTAAGTCCCTCGTAGGCAATTTCCCCTAAAACCATATCCCGATGCACAATTCTGCCTTCGGGACTAATCGTTGTCCCGGTTCTGTCCCAATTATTATTCAGTTGCTGCATGATTTGCGCCGCCGCTTCATCCTGCCGTGCTAACCCGTCCAGAGCGATATACAGGTTCACCAGCAGCGCCATCGAGGGGAGCGTCTTGCCGCGCTCTCCTAAATATGCCCCCGCTTCCTCGATGTTAAAATACATCACTCTATTTTCTTTATCACGGGCGTAGTCCGTATCCACCTCAACGTTTTTCAAGATAATTTCCTCACGCAGACGGGCATTATATATCTTTAGTTCGGGGATGTTCACGCTTTTCTTGATTGTTGTTGACACTTGTTTTCTCCTCTCCTGCTCCTGAAGAGCATTATAGCTTCCGTGATGGGCAGTCGCAAGCAGATGGGTATTATTATTTCCTGATACCGTGTTTAAAGATGGAATCGAACTTTAGTTACATCTTTTCAAATGGACTATAAAATAAACTGGGTTGTTAACGGTTGTTGGATATATATTTGTAATTAATCGTTTGAGGAGTCTAATCACCATGAAACTGCAAAACAAAGTGGCGGTCGTCACCGGCGCCGGCTCCGGCATGGGCAAAGCCATCGCGACCCTTTTTGCTAAAGAAGGCGCCAAAGTAATTGCCGCGGACATGAACATCGATTCTGTTCAAGCGGTGGTCGCCGCAATATCCGCCGCGGGTGGCGCGGCTAAAGCGGTAGTGGCTAATGTCGCCAAAGAAGCGGATATCCAGAATATGATTGACGAAGCGGTCAGGACATACGGGACACTGGATATCCTGGTGAATAATGCCGGCATTATGG
>JAQTOJ010000017.1 GCA_028713395.1 Dehalococcoidales bacterium
GGCCGTAACTATAACGGTCCTAAGGTAGCGAAGTCCCTTGTCGGGTAAGTTCCGACCCGCACGAATGGTGTAACAACTGTAGCGCTGTCTCAACGAGGGGCTCGGCGAAATTGAAGTACCCGTGAAGATGCGGGTTACCCGCACCTGGACAAAAAGACCCCGTGGAGCTTTACTGTATCTTGGCACTGAATCTGGACTTAGCATGTGTAGCATAGGTGGGAGGCGATGAAGCCGGGGCGCAAGCCTTGGTGGAGCCAACAATGAAATACCACTCTTGTTGAGTCTAGGTTCTAACCTTAGTGCAAGCTGAGGAACAGTGTCAGGTGGGCAGTTTGACTGGGGCGGTCGCCTCCCAAAATGTAACGGAGGCGCCCAAAGGTCTCCTCAGAGTGGATGGAAATCACTCTTTGAGTGCATTGGCATAAGGAGGCTTGACTGTGAGACTTACAAGTCGAGCAGGGACGAAAGTCGGGCAAAGTGATCCTACGGCTCCGAGTGGAAGGGCCGTGGCTTAACGGATAAAAGCTACCCCGGGGATAACAGGCTTATCTTGCCCAAGAGTTCACATCGACGGCAAGGTTTGGCACCTCGATGTCGGCTCGTCACATCCTGGGACTGAAGCAGGCCCCAAGGGTCCGGCTGTTCGCCGGTTAAAGTGGCACGCGAGCTGGGTTCAGACCGTCGTGAGACAGGTCGGTCTCTATCCGGTGTGGGCGTTTGGAGATTTGAGGGGGGCTCTCTCTAGTACGAGAGGATCGAGAGGGACTGACCTCTGGTGTTCCAGTTGTCCTGCCAAGGGCACTGCTGGATAGCTATGTCGGGTTGTAATAAGTGCTGAAAGCATCTAAGTACGAAGTATGCCCCAAGATAATATCTCCCATCTCCGGCTTCGGCCGGAGGGTAAGACCGCAGGTAGGCTACCTGCTTGATAGGCGGCGTGTGTAAGCACAGCAATGTGTTCAGCTTAGCCGTACTAATGGTCGAGCGGCTTGGCCTGCTTCAAAGTTGGTACTAACCTTCTCCTTTACCGGAGCCTTTTGGCCCGGTCTGTTTATCTCGACGGACTTTGATTCATCCGCAGATTGTGTTAGAATGAGATTAGTAAATAATACATCTAACCCGGAGACTCAAAACCCGGCCGCACATCACATCTGGTGTCTAGAGGCAAAACGCCTTATCATAGAGATAAATACGGAGATAAAGAACCTTGTTATTTTAACAAGTAAATAAGCTTCCTGGTGGTTTGGGCGAAGTGGTCCCACCCGTTCCCATCTCGAACACGGTCGTGAAACGCTTCAGCGCAGACGATACTGAGAGAGAAATCTCTTGTGGAAAATATGCCATCGCCAGGGAGCTTTATTTTTTATCTCAATACCCGGGGTGTGTCGGCAAATACGAGGGAGGAGGTCTCAAGGAGGCAATTATGGCGAGCCGATTTGAGAAATTTTCAGAAAGAGCCCGTCGCGTACTTACTTTGGCGCAGGAAGAAGCGCAACACCTGAATCACAGCTACATCGGCACCGAGCATATTTTGCTGGGTTTGCTGCGTGAGGAAGAGGGCGTTGCCGCGAAAGTTTTGGTCAGTCTCGGCTGTAACCTGGGCAAAGTACGTTCCGGCGTGGAATTTATCATTGGGCGCGGCGATAAACCGAACAGCGGCGAGATCGGTCTGACCCCGCGCGCCAAACGCGTTATTGAATTAGCAATCGATGAGGCCCGTCACCTGGGGCATAACTATATCGGCACCGAACATTTACTGCTCGGTCTTTTGCATGAAGGCGGCGGAGTCGCTGCCGGCGTGCTGGATAGCTTCGGTATCAACCTGGAGCAGGTGCGCGCCGAAGTGACCAAAATGCTCAGCCAGAATACCGGCAAACAGGCGCGTCCGGGTGCCCGTTCCACCAGTAAGACACCCACCCTCGATCAGTTATCTTCCGATCTGACGGCTTTGGCCAAGGCGGGAAAACTAGACCCGGTGGTAGGGCGTGAAAAAGAAATCCAACGCGTCATTCAGATTCTGAGTCGGCGCAATAAAAATAACCCCGCATTGATCGGTGAACCCGGTGTGGGCAAAACCGCCATTGTCGAAGGGCTGGCGCAACAAATCGCCCGCGGGGATGTGCCCGAAACACTGGAAGACAAACGCCTGGTCACGCTGGATATGGCGGCGGTCATCGCCGGCACCAAATACCGCGGCGAGTTCGAAGAACGTCTTAAGAAAATTATTGAAGAAATTGTCACCAGCGGCAATATTGTGCTGTTCGTGGACGAATTCCATACTATTGTAGGCGCGGGCGCCGCCGAAGGCGCGGTGGACGCGGCCAGTATTTTGAAACCCAAACTAGCGCGCGGCCAATTGCAGATCATCGGCGCCACCACACTGGACGATTACCGCAAACATGTGGAACGGGATCCCGCTCTGGAACGCCGTTTTCAGCCGGTGCTGGTGGAAGAACCTACCGTGGAAGAAACCATGCAGATTCTGCGAGGCGTGAAAGAGCGCTACGAAACCCACCATAAGCTGGAAATCAGCGATGCCGCCCTGGATGCCGCCGCCACTCTGGCGGAAAGATACATCCCGGACCGGTTTTTGCCGGATAAAGCCATCGACCTGATCGATGAAGCCGCTTCCCGGGTGCGCCTGCGTTTCCATCCTCCCATTACGCTGAAGGAAGCGAAAAGGCTAATTGAAAATATCCGCAAGGAAAAAGAAACTGCTCTAGCGCAGCAGCAGTATGATTACGCGGCGGAAAAACGCCAGCAGGAAATCCAGATGGAAGACAAGATCAAACTGCTGGAAAAAGAATGGAAAGAAAAGCAGACGCAGGAACATCCTGTGGTAACTGCCGAAGATATTGCCGAAGTGGTGAATATGTGGACAGGTATCCCTGTTACCCAACTCGGCGGCGATGAGACAGCGCGTCTCTTACACATGGAGGAAGCGCTGCACAAGCGTATCATCGGGCAGGAAGAAGCCATCGATACGATCTCGAAAGCCGTGAGAAGAGCCCGCGCCGGGTTGAAAGACCCCCGGCACCCCATCGGCAACTTTATTTTCCTGGGACCGACGGGTGTTGGTAAAACATCGTTGGCGCGCACTTTGGCGGATTTCATGTTCGGTAGTGAAGACGCGCTGATTCGTATCGATATGTCCGAATTCATGGAAAAACATGCCGTCTCCCGCCTGGTGGGCGCGCCTCCCGGCTATGTGGGCTACGACGAGGGCGGGCAACTGACCGAAGCGGTGCGTCGTAAATCTTATTGCTGTATTTTGCTGGATGAAATTGAAAAGGCGCATCCGGATGTTTTCAACATACTGTTACAGATATTTGATGACGGACACCTGACCGATGCCAAAGGCAGACGGGTGGATTTCCGCAACAGCATCATCATTATGACGAGCAATATCGGCGCGGAACTGATCCGCAAGGGTTCTTCGATCGGCTTTATGGCCAAGACCGATGAGGTCAAAGCCCAGGAAGTCAATTACGAACGGATGAAGGACAAATTGCTCACGGAAGTGAAAAAAGTCTTCCGTCCGGAGTTTTTAAACCGTATCGACGGTATGGTAGTTTTCCATGCGTTGAACAAAACGCACATCCGCTCTATCGTGGATCTGGAACTAAAGACCGTCACGGCGCAATTGCTGGAAAAAGGCGTAAAGATGACCGTGACCGAAGCGGCGAAAGATTTACTGGGAGAAAAAGGTTTCGATGAAGCCTTCGGCGCCAGGCCGCTAAAGAGAGCTATTCAGGATCTGGTGATCGATAAACTCTCCGAAGCCGTGCTGCGCAGCGAATTCCGCCCCGGCGATACCGCAGTGGTGGATGTAAAAGACGGGCTGATCGTTTTACGTCAGTTGGAAGCCCAAGAACCGGAAAAAATTCCGGCGTTGCCCGGCGGTTCATCTGAATTAGCCACCGGTGATAAAAATTAACAA
The DNA here is from genome assembly GCA_028713395.1 of Dehalococcoidales bacterium. Lineage (GTDB taxonomy): Bacteria > Chloroflexota > Dehalococcoidia > Dehalococcoidales > Fen-1064 > JAQTOJ01. The sequence goes on from JAQTOJ010000017.1 coordinate 3,941, forward strand.
TAAATAGATTCAAATAAAGAGGGGGAGAAGCGGTTTTTTGCGACTCCCCCTCTTTTTTGGTAGAATACTAGAACAGTTGCTTTGGAAGGAGTGAAGATGGCTAAAGAAATTGTGGAAGCCCCGATCACCGGTACCATTATCAGCATAGAGGTGAAAGTCGGCGATAAAGTAGAAGAAGGCGACGTCCTGCTTTATATTGAATCCATGAAAATGGAAAATCCTATCATGGCGCCCGTCAACGGCAAAGTGACGGAAATTAAAGTAGCTGTCAAACAGGTGACCGAAACCGGCAAACCGCTGGTGGTCATCGAGACGTAAAATTCTCTGAAGAGCCCTGTGGACTCAGCCCCTCAATCGTACAGATTGAGGGGCTTTTTTTGTGCGCAAAATATAATGCTAATAATTTTCCCATCGCGAGCGATGGGAACCCGAGTGTGGAAATCGCACTAAAAAAGAAACGCTGGATTCCAGTGAAAACTGGAATGACGTATAAGACTCTAGAGTCTCTTTTCTTCAAGCGCCTGACACGGGGAATGTTTCCTTATTAATTTAGGAATTTCCGGAAAATTGTGCTAAACTCATGCTACCGGGAAGGATATTATGGTCAATTCTGAGATAGAAGTCGGGGCGGTCATTGTGGCAGCCGGGCATAGCGCCCGGATGGGGAGCGTGGATAAAATCTTTGCGCCCCTGGCCGGTGAACCGGTGATTTTGCGCGTTCTAGAACCGTTCCTGAAATGCGAACTGATCGACCGGGTGGTGGTGCTGCTGAACGGGAAAAACTATGACGATGGTGAAGAACTTTTCGGCACGCAAAATTGGGAAAAAGAAGTGGTGGCGCATCTGGGGGGAATCCGCCGGCAGGATTCCGTGCTGGCGGGGTTGAAACAACTGGGGGACTGCGATTATGTGGTCATTCATGACGGCGCCCGGCCGCTGGTGACAGTTGATCTGATAAAAAAAGGTATAAATGCAGCTAAAGAAACCGGCGCGGCCACGGCGGCAATACCCGCCACCGATACGGTCAAGGTAGCCGGGACGGATATGCTGGTACAAGAGACCTTACCGCGGGAAAACCTCTGGCAGATCCAAACGCCGCAGGTGTTTGATTACGATTTATTGATGAAAGCCTATGCCAGGGTGAAACAGGATGTGACCGACGATGCCCAAATAGTGGAACTGAACGGCGGCAAAGTGAAGCTGTTTCAGGGTTCATATGATAATATAAAAATAACCACTCCCGCTGACCTGGCCATTGCCGAGATACTCTGGAAAAGGCAGAAGCGGAAGTAAAACATTTTCCACTTATCTCCCTTTTTCCCTTCCCGTATCAGGTACGGGACAGGGTCTTACCTAAGGAGAGATATTACAAACTATGGTGAGTTGTAGAGAAAAATATGAGATTTGGCATAGGGTTTGATATTCACCCGCTGGTTGACGGACGAAAACTCATCCTCGGGGGTGAGGAAATACCGTTTGAGCGGGGACTGGAAGGCTGGAGCGATGCCGATGTGCTGACCCATGCCGTGATGGACGCCCTGCTGGGGGGGGCGGCGATGGGGGACATCGGGGTACATTTTCCGCCCGGCAAGCCGGAGTATAAAAATATTTCCAGCCTGATATTGCTGGCGGAAGTGAAACAGAAATTAGCCGTTGCCGGCTGGCACATCGAGAATATCGATGCCACCGTGATCACGGAAAAACCCCGGATGCGGGAGTATATCGATAAGATGCGGGAGAATTACGGCCGGATTCTGGATATGCATATCAACCAGGTAAGCATTAAAGCCAGCACCGCTAACGGGGTGGGGTCGATCGGGCATGGGGACGGCATTGCTGCGCTGGCCATCGCTTCCATCAACAAAGCAACAAAAACATAAAGGAAATACTATGAAAATCTACAATACGCTCTCGGCGAAAAAAGAAGAGTTCCTGCCGCCCGGCAGTGCGGTGAAAATGTATAACTGCGGCGTGACGCCTTATGACGAATCACACCTGGGACATGCCATGAACTCGGTGATTTTCGACGCCGTCCGGCGGTACCTGATCTACCGGGGTTATCAGGTGAAATACGTGCAGAACATTACCGACGTCGAGGACAAGATCATCGATCGCGCCAACCGGCTGGGGATCAAACCGCGGGAACTGGCGGAAAAATTTGCCGACCGGTATTTTGAAGACATGAAAGCCCTGAATGTCATGAAACCGGATGTCGTGCCTTACGCCACCGAAGAAATTCCCACCATGATCGAGGTGATCAAGGGACTGGAGCAAAAAGGTCACGCCTACGAGGTCAAAGGCAGCGTTTATTTCCGTGTGCGCAGTATGGCGGATTACGGTAAGCTTTCCCACCGCACGCTGGATTCCATGGAGGCGGGCGCGCGGGTTGAGGTTGAGAAAGAAAAAGAACACCCCATGGATTTCACGCTCTGGAAAGCGGCTAAACCCGGCGAACCAGCCTGGGACAGCCCCTGGGGCAAAGGCAGGCCCGGCTGGCATATCGAATGCACCGCCATGTCCATCAAGTATCTGGGAGAGACAATCGATATCCATAGCGGGGGTCAGGATTTAATTTTCCCGCACCATGAAAACGAAATTGCGCAATCAGAATGCTACACCGGTAAAAAACCTTTTGTGAAATACTGGATGCATAACGGCTTGTTCCAGCAAAGCGGCGAGAAGATGAGCAAAAGTCTGGGCAACTTCCAGACGATCAAGCAGGTGCTCGATAAGCATACCGCGGACGGTTTCCGCCTGTTTTTGCTGAGCTCGTACTACCGCAGCCCGGCCACGTATTCCGAAGAGGCGATGGAAGCGGCGGAAAAAGGCGCGGAGAGGCTGCGGCAGGCAGCCAGCAACACGAAAGCGGGCGGCGGACAAAAACTGGATGCCGCGGCTGCCCGGCAGAAATTTGTAGATTTCATGGATGACGATTTCAGCACGTCGCAGGCGATTGCGGTGTTGTTTGACCTGGCGCGTGACATCAACCGCAGCGCCGAGAGCGGCATGGACGTAAAAGAAGCCCAGCAGACACTGAAAGAACTAAGCGGGGTACTGGGGCTGACCCTGAAAGAAACCGTGAATGAGGCGGGCGATGCTGCTCCATTTATAGATTTATTATTGGTCACCCGTAAAAAACTGCGTGAAGCCAAGCAGTTTACCCTGGCGGATGAAGTGCGGAATAAATTGACGGAACTGGGGGTAGTGTTGGAGGATTCGGCGCAGGGCACGACGTGGAAAAGAAAGAAATAAAGTAATCTATTTATTCTGCGACCAGCGCCCACGTGAGATTGCCGCGCTCACGGTGTTCGCTCGCAATGGGAAAAAATAAGAAGAGGGGCGAGTTTATCTCGCCCCTCTTCTTATTTACTTCTTCTCCTTTGAGGGGAGAAGATGCCAATCAGGTTTATAATCTTTCTTCGTTGTCGTCTTCGACACCCTGCCAGGGGCGGACAGGACCAACAAAAACGAACGGTCCGGGCATGCCGCGGTGACCTTCGGCGGTTTTAGTATGCCCGACACCCAGGTAAAGACCTTTACTGATTTTTCTCAATTCATCAGTCAGGTCATTTTTACCGGCGCCATTCTTGAATTGTCCGTAATACATGGTAAAGGACATTTTGCCATCGAGCTGTGATTTGGCCATAGCGGTGCCAAAGCGCAGGAAGCGTCTCTCCCAGCCGCCGGTCTGGCGGTAAACATTATAGCCTTCGCCTTTATCAGCGCTGACCGGTTTCAGGGCTTTACCCATCCAGTAACCCAGGTTCAGGCTTTCGTTGAACATGAAAGCCGCCATGCCTTTTCTGACTTCCTGGTTGCCGCCATCGGGGCAATAACCGCTGTATTCGCCATTCATCTCGTAGAAATCAGGAGAGGGGAGGGAGCTCCAAAGCGCCCAGAACTTCGGGTAGGTGAGCCCGACCAGTTGTTGGATGGTCCACTTGCCGTTCTTCGGCTGGGGTACCGGCGGAAGATGTTTCCAGATGTCCACAATCTCTTCGTGGGTGAAGGTAAACGGGTTTCTCGTGTCCAGGTTTTTAGTTTCGACGACCATGTATGCTCCTTTTCTTTATTTTATAATTGCTTTCAGACAAAATTGTGTTTGTTGATAGATAAAGTCAGTCAGCGTCAATCCCGGCGGCAGCACCCGCTGGCTGTGGGCCCAGGTAGTCCCGAGGCGGGTGATATTGTGGGCGAATAATTTGGGATTATCCACCTCGAAAATACCGGCGGCGATGCCCGCATCGAGGATGCGCTCAAAGAGCGCGTAGACATCCAAACCGCCCTGGAGTAATTTGCGCTTACCTTCAGGGCCGACGCTGACGATGACGTGATTCAAGAAATTATAGGCATCGAGGCTCTGATCGACATTTTCGATATAAACCTTGATGTAGTATTTCATGGTTTCGAGAGGTCCCCTATCGCGCAGGATATTTTCCAGGTTTTTTATTTCCTGATCGAAATTACGCACCGACCAATCACGCAGCAGATAGACCAGTTCTTCTTTATTGTCGAAGTAATAGTAAAAATTGCCTTTGCTCATGCCGCAGGCTGCGACGATATCCTCGACAGTGGTTTTATCGTAGCCGTTAACGGCAAACAGTTCCAGCGCTTTCAGGGCGATCTGCAAGCGGCGGTCGTTGCCATTAAGGCTGAAAGGTTTTTCGGTTGGTTTGACTGCGGTGAAAGACATGATAATTGATACTCTTTAATTACATAATACTTGCATTTGGTTGATTTATTAAATATCTACGGTTTAGATTACACAACGACCCTCACCCTACCATCTCCCATAAGGGAGAGGAGATAAGGAAGTAGATTCATAACAAATCCCTCCTAGCCTCCCTTCAAACTAGAAGGGAGGGAACAGCCGGGGTGTTCCACCTGCGCCGGGATGACATTGCAATGTCAAATTACAGCCAGTTATGAACAGTTAGCGATAAACCGCTAACTAAAAACCAACCAAAATCGAGAAGTACCTTTGAAATTGTCACTTGACCGACTGGTCAGTTAAAATGTAACATTAGAAAAGACATTTTGTCAATTCCCTCTGTATCTCCTCCCGTATCCCCGTATCAAGTCCCGATTCATTGAGATTCATACGGGATGGCGATGAAGTCGCGCATACGGGACAGGCTCTTTTTAAGGGGGGGAAAGGTTACGTTAGCTATGAGAAGGAGTAAACTTGAAGGCGATTCGTGTTCAGGGCAATAAACAGATAGAAGTCATAGAGGTGCCGGATCCGCAGCCTAAAGACGACCTGGTGGTAGTGAAAATTATGGCCTCGACCATTTGCGGCACGGAACATACCTATTACGAAGGTAAAAACGCGCTCCCGACTCCCGGCGGCACCGGGCATGAAGGCGCGGGTATTGTCTGGAAAACAGATAAGACGAAAAATGTAAAAGAGGGCGACCATGTGACGATTTACCCCACTATCTGGGAAAACTGCCATCGTTGCCTGCCCTGCTGGAATGGTGAATGGCAGCGTTGTGAAAATCCCAAGCCGAAACGCAGCTACATAGGCACTCATTCCCAGTACATGCTGGTGCCGGAATACGTGTGTCTGCCGATTCCTCAAGAAATGCCTTTTGGCACCGCGGCTATGATAGATGATTGCCTGGGCACACCATATCGCGCTCTGAAACGTTTGGGACTGAATGCCCGCGATACCGTTTTCATCACCGGGGCCGGACCTATCGGCATGTCCGCGCTGATGGTGGCCAAGTTCCATCATGCCCGGGTCATGATGGTAGATACCAACGAATACCGTTTACAGCAAGCCTCCGTTCACGGCGCCGATTTTATTTTCAATCCAGCCAAAGATAATGTTTTAGCGAAGGTAAAAGAGATCACCGGCAAGAAAGGCTGCGATATTGCCATAGATTGCTCCGGTGTTGATGTGGCGCAGATACAGTGCCTGGAAGCGGTGGGTGGCGGGGGCCGGGTGGCATTTATCGGTATCCGGTCGGTAACGACGCCAATCAACGCCTGGAAACATTTGATGGCCAAAGAGGTGACGCTGATCGGGAGCTGGGCATCCACACCACAGGATCATACCGAACTGGTGAATATGTTGCAGCGCGGTATGCCGGCGGGCAATATTATTACCGACCGGTTTAGCATCAACGCCGCTAACGAGGCTTTTGCCAAATTCTTCGGCGGCACGGCCGTGAAGGTAGCCATTACCCCCTGGGACGAATAGTGTGTCAGCGTGCCGGACGCATAAAAGTAGAGTAGCTGAATAGTCCCGCCTCCGGAGGCTAAGAAGGCGTTCACGGTGGTGTGTTGCAAAACATAGAGGGGGATGGCGATTCCGGCTGTTTACGGTATTTTCCTGGTAATACAAGAACACAAATCCGTGAGGTATAGTATCTTCTTGGGGATTTTCCTGGCGTTTCTCGCGCTGGAAGGATTAATGGATTTCGTTTTCAAAATCAATTTTCGTGAGAGCATTAAAAAACACTGGAAAATTATGACGCTTTATTTAGCGCTCTATTACGCCATGAATTACGGTTTTATGGTGATGCCCTGGAAAACCAGCTTGATTTGGGGGTTGGTCATGGCGGGTCTCTTCATTATTCAGATCCTCGTGAATTTGCAGAGTCACCCTAAAACGAACGGTTGAAGAGCGTTGTAAAGCCCGGGCGGAAGCATAATATAAAAATGTCACAAGCGTCCTGAGATTTATTGGCCGGGGGTTTTCGTTCTTCCCTTTATAAGCGTGACAAGGACGGGTATCAAAGAGACTACGACGATACCGATCAAAAAGAGTGAGAAATTGTTCTTGATCAATGGTATGTTACCCAGGAAATAACCGGCCAGAATCCCGAGCGCGACCCAAAGCACCCCGCCGATGACATTGTAGGCGAAGAACCGGCGATAACTCATACGCCCGGCGCCGGCAACAAAGGGCGCAAAGGTGCGGATAATGGGGACAAAACGCGCGAGGATGATGGTCTTGCCGCCGTGTTTATCGAAGAAACGGCGTGTTTTTTCCAGATACTCCTCTTTGATGTGGAACCTGGGGTTGGCGATGATTTTTTCCCCGGCGAAATGGCCGATCCAATAATTGGTGGAATCTCCCAAAACGGCAGCTATTATGAGCAGGATCAATAAAGCGAAAACATTCAGGTCGCCCAGGGCTGCGAAAGCGCCTGCCACGAAGAGGAGAGAGTCTCCCGGGAGAAACGGCACGAAGACCAATCCCGTTTCGACAAAGATGATACCGAAAAGCAGCACATAGGTGACAATGCCATAAGTATTGATGATTTCGCCCAGGTGGACATCCAAATGGAGCACAAAATCAATGAACCAGCTAATGATATTCATTACGTTGATATTAGCATATTTCACACGGCGAAGAGACTCCAGCTACCGACTGGGACTTTGATGTTGAAAACCCCCTCTGTCTCTCTCCCCGATCAGGTCGGGGAGAGGCTCTTCAAAGCTTGAAGGGGGAGAAGAAACGCTGGATCCCAGATCAAGTCTGGATGACGTGAAAGTGGACAAGGGCAAGTTTGCCACCCCACCCGGAGATTCTTCGTCGTCCGGTAGCGTTGGAGAAAGCCGGACTCCTCCAGAACGACAATGAGTAGAGATCCCGTAGTTGGGCGGGTGGATTTCAGTTCCGAGTTAAATGTAGATATTTTTATTTTCGTGTTTGCCAGGAAATACAAGCAAGGAGATAATTGTCCACACAATGACAATCTGCAGAAAGAAAGCAGCGGGCGCAATGATGTACATGAACCAGGGCAATCCCCTGGAATCGAACCCAACAGTCAGCGAATAGAGATCTATAGTAACGCAGAAGACCAAACAAAGGATTAGCAGTCCCGTATAGACGAATCTCATAACACGAAGTATAGGACTGTTCCGTACGCCTTTGCAACATCATTTACAGGACAGCATTTACCACTGGAAACCATTGGTTAATAGTGGTATCTTATGGTTGAAAAACTACTGATGCTCCGGAGAGAGGGTTAACATGAAGATGAAGTATGCAGGGCTTTTTCTGGCGGTATTATTACTACTGATACCAGTTGCATCGTGTAAATCCTCCCCTGCCACTACAGCCAAAGTAGAACCGGCGGCGGCTGCGGCAGAGGAAGATGCGGGTTCCCGTTTCGTGATCGACCAGAAAACCACCCAGGCGTTTACGCCAATCACAATTACACCAACTACGGTCACGCCGACTACCATCACGAAGACGACCATCACCCCCACCACCGTGACCCCGACAACGATCACGCCCACGACCATGACGCCCACCACGATTACCCAGACGACCATCACGCCCTCTGTGATCCAGTCTGCCCGCGACCTGGTGGGGACATGGAAAGGCAGCGGGATTTCTTTCTGGCTGGACGGCAGTAACGGACAGAGGGTTGCCCGGACGAACTGGGAAGTGATATTGATCATCACCGAACAGGTGGACAACGCCGTGAAAGGCACCTTGACCATGAATGTGCTGAAGCAAGAGGCACTGGTGCCGCAGGTCTTCCCCGAAATCAATTATGGACCGACCGCGATCAACAAAGGCAAGGTGGTGGGTGCGACGCTGACTTTTAATGACGGCGGTTGGGATTGGACTTTTACTTTCACCACCGATCTGATGAACGGCGAATACACGGCTCCAGGGCCTGGCGATGCCTGCGATCCTAAAGCCTTCTCTTTGACCAGACAAAAATAAACACGCTTGATAGAAATTGAGTTCGTCATAGCCACCGAAACCTTGTATTATTAAGGTTAATGAGCAGTTTCAAGGATACCCCGGTAGTTTTTCCCGCGCGTTTGGCGGGATTTATCACGCGCCGCGAAGGGGTGAAATTCCTGCAGTTGAAATCCAACCCGCCGTTACCGGCGGTACCGCCCGACAAGGCCGGTCGCGATGACTGGGCGTCTCTCTATATCCACATCCCGTTTTGCCGGTCGCTTTGCCCCTTCTGCTGCTTTAACCGTTATCTGCTGGACGAGGCCAAGGCCCGCCGCTATTTTGCCAACCTGAAAAAAGAAGTTCAGATGTATATCGACCGCGGGTTCAAGTTTTCCGACTTTTATTTCGGCGGCGGCACCCCGACAGTACTGATGGATGAATTGGAGAGCTTTATCGGGTTTTTGAAAGCCAATTTCAAGGTGAAGCAGATTTCATTGGAAACCACCCACCGGGAAATCAATGCCGAAACCATAAATGCCTTGCAGAAAATGGGGGTGAACCGCCTATCCATCGGCGTGCAGAGCTTTAACAACGACTTGCTGAAGGAGATGGGCCGCACGGTGGGCACCGGTGAAGAAGCCAGGGAAAAATTGATGATGGCGGAGGGGCATTTCCAGACGGTCAACGCCGATTTTATCTTTAATTTCCCCAGCCAGACAATCGAGCAGTTTACGGCGGACGTGGCCGCTTTCAAGCAAATGGGCATCGACCAGGCGACTTTCTACCCGCTGATGCCCTCGCCGCATAAAAAGACCAAACTGGAAAGGAAATTCAGCAAGGTGGAGACTTCCCGCGAAAAAGCCTTTTACGATGTGATTCTGCGGGAATTGTTTAGCGGCGGGTATCAGGCTTCAACGGCCTGGTGTTTCTCCCGCGGCCAACGGCAGATCGATGAATACATTATTGACTATGATGATTATGTGGGCGTGGGCGCGGGGAGTGTGGGGTTCTTGAACGGCGATTTTTACGTCAATACCTTCTCACTGGAAAAATACGATAGGATGATCAACGGCGGGCAAATGCCCATCGTCAACTGGCGGCGGCTGACGGAGAGGGAACATTTGCGCTATTATATGCTGACCAAGTTGTTCGGGATGGCGCTGGACCCGGAAAAATTCCGGCAACGTTTCCGGGCGGATATTCATACGAAACTCCGGCTGGAGCTGGCTTTTTTCAAGACCTTCGGTTTGGTAAAAGAAAACGGGCAGATAGCGGTAACGCCGAAAGGCATGTACACCCTCTGCGTCATGCAAAAAGAATTTTTCGCGGCGCTCAACACTTTGCGCGAGAGATATATCGAGGAGCAACTTTAGTCGTTCACCCTCACCCCGTATCGGAGTACGGGCAAGCTTTGTCTACTCTCCCATCAAGGGAGAGTAGATGGTTACGAAAGGACAAGAGCGGGGTATTTTGCTTCAATATGGGAATGAATGACACAACGGTTTGAGATTGCAGCGTCGCTTCGCTCCTCGCAAAGACGGATACGCACAGGCGGGACGCCTGTGCCACCAAAGGCGAGGGACAAATCCCTCTGTATCTCCCCTTAAACTTAAGGGGAGACAAAATACGATGGATCCCAGACTTGATCCGGGAGGGGCATGATGACATTGGGATAAAGGATGCCACCCTCATCTGTATCTTCTACCATCGAGGGAGAGAAGGAGTCATAAGTGAAAACATGAAAAGGATAATGAAATGACGGACAAGGTAATTTTCATTCAAGCCGAGGGGTTGGGCAGGGGTGACGACAGGTTAGGCGCGATGCTGATGGCGAATTACCTGCGTTTACTGGGGGAAAGCCCGCAAAAACCCGGTATGATCATCCTCTGGAACGCCGGGGTGAAACTGGCGTGCGATGGTTCGGCTCTGCTGGAATACCTGAAAAAATTGCAAGCGCAGGGCGTGGAAATACTCGCCTGCACCACCTGCCTGGAATATTTCGAGCTGAAAGAAAAACTGGCGGTGGGCAAACCTACGACGATGGTCAAATCCATTGAAGCGATGATGCAGCGGGAAGTGGTCGCGCTGTAGATAATAGCGGCTTTTTATCCATAAAAGTGTTGCATCAATCTGTTTATGGGGTTATAATTTACCTACTTTTGGCTATACCTACAACACATGATAGACCTCCCGCGTGAGCATTTGATTTTACAACGACCCAACGGGGATTC
>JAQTOJ010000018.1 GCA_028713395.1 Dehalococcoidales bacterium
CAAGCCAACCAAAGAGCTGGTGGATATCAACACTGTTTTGAAGAATACCATCGACCTGCGGGCTTACCAGATGCGTATCAGCAATATTACCGCCGAACAGCATTTATCCCCGAATTTGCCCCGTACTTACGCCAATTCGGGGCAACTACAGCAGGTCTTCCTTAATATGGTGATCAATGCCGAACACGCGGTAGCGGCCGCTCACAACTCAGGACAGATCACGGTCAAAACGGCCGCATTGAATGACCACATCCGGGTTTCCATTACAGATAACGGCATCGGCATCCCGCCGGAAAATATGAATAAACTGTTCGATCCGTTTTTTACCACCAAGGGAGACCACGGCGGCACGGGCCTCGGGCTGAGCATCTCATACGGCATCATAAAGGAACACCACGGAAAAATCACGGTAAACAGCCGGCCGGGTGAATATACTACCTTCGTGATCGATTTACCGATCGTAGTCAATGACGAGGAGATGGAACAGATCAAGAATAGCTTGAAACCTGCCAAAGCGCCTTCACCAAAAACAGAAAAGCGGATATTGGTGATCGATGATGAATCCAACATCTGCCGGGTGCTCTACCGGCTGTTGAGTTCCGCCGGATATCAGGTAGATACGATTTCCGATGCCCGGGCGGCCATTATCCAACTCAAAGGTGTGACCTACGATCTGATTCTCCTGGATATCAAGATGCCCGGCATGAATGGTATTCAATTCTATGAACACCTGAAAGCCATAGACACTTCTTTACCCAACAAGGTCATCTGTTTGACGGGCGATGTCATCAGTCTGCAAAACCAGACGTTTTTTGAAAAAATGAGTGTTCCGTATATTACCAAACCCTTCGATATTCAGGATCTGATTGAAAAAGTGAAACACAATCTAGGAGGAAATGATGCAGAAGAAACGAGTGCTGATTGTAGATGACGATCCCGGGGTGCTGCGTTTTATCCGCGCCAATTTGAAAGACGCCGGATATGAAACATTGCTGGCGACCAACGGCGCCGAAGCCCTGGAGATTTTTGAAAAAGAATTACCTAATATCGTGATCATGGATATTACAATGCCGCAACTGGACGGCATCGAAACCTGCCGGCGCATACGGGAATGGTCTCAAGTCCCGATTATTATGCTGAGCGCCAAGAAAGACGTTGGCGAAAAGGTGAAGTGTTTCCACACCGGGGCCGATGATTACGTGACCAAACCGTTCGGGGTGGACGAATTGTGCGTGCGCATCGATGCGGTTTTGAGACGGAGCGGTATCGGGGGCAGCGTCCCCACGACCTCGGAATTTAAAAACGGCGATCTGTATATCAACTTCGCGCGGCGGGAAGTGCGTATCGGTGAGCGCAAGATCAAGTTTACGGCCACCGAATACAACCTGCTGGCGGAGCTGGCGGTGAATAACGACAAGGTTTTAACGCATACCCACCTGCTGCAAAAGATCTGGGGACCGGAATACCAGGATGAAAAGGAATATCTGCGGGTATTCATCGGACGCATCCGTAAAGAACTGAGAAAAGATAACCCGGAAAGCGGCAAGGAATACATCTCCACCATACCCGGAGTCGGATATCAATTGGAATTGACAGATTGATATAGTCTTAACCGGTAATTCGTAAAAACTTAAAAGAAAGGGGTACTTTGGTACCCCTTTCTTTTTTGCCTTCTATTTTGACCATTCACGCACGATATTGACCCTTTTATGACCCGTTTTTGACCCGTTTGCGGGCTGAATACGGGTTGTAAACACAGTACTAAAGGACTACTCTGGAACTGAGTAGGTCAAACGGATGAGCCTTTCGGACATTTATGCGGTTCGATGGTGTCATTTGTTCAGAGTAGGGTAAAGTAATGTTGAAGATGCTGACGGGTTTCGGCATAGGCGTCGTTTTTGTGGGCGCGCTGTTCATGGGACCGTTGAGACCCCTGATCACGCAGGGCGAGGGCGGCACCGAAGTTACTACGCCTACGGAAACGGTGGCGCCTCAGGATGATTCCGGCATGTACACGTCCGGGAACATAAAACAGATACTACAAAAGGCCGGTGCGCAAATCAACGATCCAGAAACCGGCGCATATTACTACAAACTGGTCAATGCCTATAACCTCCAGGACGCTGCCATCACTGAAGATCAGGTTCTTGACGAGCAGGGGATCTTAAAAACATTGCCGGACATTGCGGGTATCAGCAAGACCGCGGCCATGTTACCGTTGATCGAAGCCGGTAAAAAGATAAAGGACCCGGAAATTGCCAAATTCTATTATGACTTTATCCAGACTCCCGGATGGAATATCCAACCTGAACCGGCGCCTTAGCCGCTATTTCCCGGCTTGCCTGGCGTTGATGGTGCTGCTTCAGGTGGCGGATTGCGTCCTGACGTTGCACATGGTGAGCGGCGGCATGGTGAAGGAAGGCAATGGGCTGGTGCGTTCTTTATTCCTGAGTAACAATTATCTGTTGATTAAAGTTGCCGGCGCCGTGGTTTGCGGGCTGGCTTTATGGGCATTATCCCGCCGTTTCCTGAAATTGGCGCAGATTACCAACTACCTGATCATCGCTTTATACGGCGCGGTGCTCTTGTGGAATACAGGTATTGTGTTTAGCCGGGTTATTCTTTAACCCCGTTCAATCTATCCCGGATCCACAGGGCGCCCTCAAGTATGGTACTTGCTTCTATTTCCTGGAGATTGGCGGCAAATTTCCCCTGGGATGAATCCTCCAGACCGGTGGCGGCAAAAAGATCCATCATGCCGTCACTGATTTTACTCAGGGAAGCGGCCGCTCCGGGTTTGGTTTCTGTTTTTTGTTCTGCCATTTTTGTCTCCTTGTTAACCCATACCGACAAGCATCATATTCACGATGGGCGGCACTAAAACCAGCGCCAGCCCGGAAAATGCCAGTGTAATCGCCAGGTAGAAAAAGAATTTATAGATATGCCCGCCATCAGTGGCGTGAATCGCCACGGCATTGGCCACGGTCAGGACGACGACGATAATCAGTACCATGAAATGCAGCATGTTGAGCTCCAGGCTGCCGCCGCCAAAAACACCGAAAGATTGCAAGCCGGGGACACCGGTATTGACACTGCCATCCGGCACGATGGTATTGACCAGAGTGGTAAAAGTGGTAATGGTCTGGTCGATGAACACCACCACGATGGTTAAGACAACATGCATGGCCAGCGCCAGCCACAACAAACCGGAAGAAATCAATTTGCGCTGCTCGCGGAGATGGGCGATCTGCATGGCGAAGGCGCTGGCTTCGTTGCCCACCCTTTCCGGTTCACCGCCCAAAGTGACGCCATCCCAGAAAATGCGCACGCTGCGTTTCACCTGTTCCGAGCCGGCTTCGCTGACGAATCTATCCCAGCACAAATTGGGGTTGATCCCCGCCAACAGCCGTGTATAGAGCATATCCGCGTTGGACTTGAGCGTTCCCATAGAACGGAAATCCAGCCTGCCCATAGCTTCGCTGACGGTAGCCCGGATGGCCTGCGCGACGCCACCCAGCGAACGGAGAAAACCGGCAATCTCAATATCCCGTTTGTAAATCTTGGCGTCATCGATCAGCCCGATAATGCCGATGGGAAAGAGGAAACCGCTGGCGGTCAGCATCGTCAACCCCAGATTTTTTTTCAGGATAAAAACCGCCAAAGTTACGATAAAACCCAGGGGCAAGATAATACGGCTCAGGTTTTTCGCCAGCAACTGTTCTTTTGAAGTGACCGGTAGATTGTGGACGCGTTTTTCTTTGGGCGCCTGGTTGGCGATCAACCACACCCCGCCGATGGTGGTCAAAATCGTCAGGGAGCACATGGTCACGATCATGGTGATGGTAATATTACCGATAATGGCCGTGACCACCGCCATGACGGTCACGACCGCGGTGGTCATGATCAAAGCAATATAGGCGTCGGTCCATTTTCTTAGCGTTTCCAACCGGCCGGCGTAGTTGTTCACGTAGTTATCGCCGAAGACCTTGGCTTCCCGCGCCAGGAATTTATCCAGCTCCTCGCCGGATGCCAGCGCGCCGGATAAACGCAACAACACGGCTTTGACCTCCGGTTCCTGGGTGGCTTCACCGACAATGCGGCAGGCTTCCGCATAATCGTGGTTAAAAGCCTTGGCCACAAAATCAGCTTTTTTGAAATACCGGGCGGAAATATAAGGCAGAGCTGAGGCATGTTTGAACAAACCCGTGCGCGAAATGCCCGAGGTCGAGATAGCCGCCATGTAGCTTAACAGCGAGTAGAAATCCAGGTCCAGGATTTCTTTCTTGATCGCCTTCACGCCGGCGGAATTCTTATCCTGCGATTTCACGAACGGCAGCTTTCCCAGGAATCCCGGAAGCTTGAACATTAGAACAACCCCTCTCGCTGGGCGCGTCCCAGAACTTCCAGTACTTCATAGAATCCGGTGACGCCCATTTCCTTGTGGAGCTTTTGCAGGATCTTGGCCCTTCTTTCCAGTTCCGCGTAAATGCGGCGTTTCTGGTGGGTGGGATAACCCAATTTGGGGGCAATCTTGTTTTCCAGAATATAGCTGCTCATGTTACCCGTGAACTCGAACTTATCGGTCGCTTCATCCCAGTGGAAGCTTTCCACAAAAGTGAAGGAATCGAACACCGGGTCGTAACCCACGATCTCGTTGATGCCGGTGATTCTTCTGCCGTTTTTACCATTGGGCAGTCTCACCTGGCTGGTCAGGATAACGATGTTCAGATTATCGATATAGGTTTTCGGCACCGAAATGGGGTTGCCGGTGATTCTCTGTATCAGTTTTTCAGTGGTGGCGGCGTGGAAAGTGGCCATTACCGCATGCCCGGTCTGCATGGCCTGGAAAGCGATGTTCCCTTCGGAGCCGCGGATTTCGCCGACGATAATTTCATTGGGGCGCTGCCGCAGGGCGGCTTTCAGAAGATCGAACATGGTGACGGCGCCGCTGGGGTCTTCCGATTTGGAGCTCTGCACCACCTCACGCACCCAGTTCTTGTGCGGCACCTGCAACTCCGGAGTGTCTTCGATGCTGACTACTTTGGCCAGCGGGTGAATGAAGGAGGTGATGGCGTTGAGCAGGGTGGTCTTACCGGAAGCCGTTTCCCCGGAAACAAAGACGTTCATCCCGTTGGCGATCATCAAGGAGAGATAAGCCAGCATCTGGTAATTCACCGTGCCGAAATCCACCAGTTCAAAGACGGAAATGGGCACATCGCTGAATTTGCGGATGGTGAAGTTGGAACCGCGTTTGGAGACCTCGTGCCCGAAAACGACATTGATGCGCGAACCGTCCGGTAGGGTGGCATCGGAGATGGGGTTTTTATAGGTGACCGGTTTTTTTACCCTTTCCGCCAGCCACAGCACGAATTCATCCAGCTCCTCCACATTGGAAAAAACGATGGAGCTTTTCAGACTCTTGAAGATTTTGTGTTCCACGAAGATCGTGCCCATGCCGGAACAACTGATGTCCTCGATGTACGGATCGACGATCAATGCCTCCAGCGAACCCAGGCCTACTTTGTCCCGGACAAAAAGATATCTTACGCCTTCGAGTTCGCGCTGCGTGACGGTAATTTTGGAGAGTTTGCTGCCGCCCTTGGCTAAAAACCCGAAGTATTTTTCAAACAAACCGGTTTCCTGGTGTTTTTTCACCGTGGTCGCCTGCTCGATATAGCGCAGAAACTGTTCTTCTTTGTTGCCGTCGGGATCGATGCGTTTTAACTTCGTGCCCAGTTCCAGCAGCTTCTTTTCCACATCTTTCAAGAGGTTGCCGACTTCCACGGTGACCGAAGGCTCAATGGGAATATAGCTGTTGCGGCTGTCCTCATTATCCGCCAGGATGTGCACATAGATGTCTTTGTTTTTGGTGGGGTAAATCAAGTTAGGGGTTTTGTTATCCCCCAGCTTGCGAGATAGTTCGTGGTGGTATTGCGGCATAGCTATTTTGGAATTGGCCGCCAATTGCAGATATTCCAGCAAATAAGGGCGCGCTTCCGCCCTTTCTTTCAAATCAGGCGGCAGAGACTGCAGGATATCGCCCTTGATCTGGCTGAGATCGTCATTATCGGCTTTATTAAATTTTGAAAACGGTAATACAGTTTGTGCCATATATTTTCACCGGCTAAAACAGCCCTTCCTTCTGTGCCTTGCCTAAAACTTCCAGTATTTCATAAAAATCCGTAATGCCCTGTTCTTTGTGCAGTTTCTGTAAAATTTTGGCGCGGCGTTCGATCTCATCATAGATACGCCGTTTTTGCCGCCCCGCCAGACCCATCTTGGCGGCGATTCTGGATTCCAAAAGGTAGCTGCTCATATAGCCGGTAAAATGGAACGTATCCGTAGATTCATCCCAGTTGAATGCCTGGACGATATTGTAAGACTCGGTGGCGGAGTCATAACTGACGATTTCATTGATACCGATGACCCTCCGGGCGGATTTCCCGTTGGGCAGTTTCACGGAACTGGTCAACACCACCACATTCAGGTTATCGATGTAGGTCTTCGGCACCGAAATGGGGTTGTTGGTGATTCTTTGTATCAGCTTTTCCGTCGTCGCCGCGTGGAAAGTGGCCATGACGGAATGGCCGGTCTGCATGGCCTGAAAGGCAATATTGCCTTCCGCGCCTCTGATTTCCCCCACCATGATTTCATTGGGGCGCTGCCGGAGAGCGGCTTTCAAGAGGTCGAACATGGTCACGGCGTTGCTGGTATCGTCCGTTTTGGTCGTCTGCACTACTTCCCGTATCCAGTTTTTGTGCGGCACCTGCAATTCCGGCGTATCTTCGATGGTGATGATTTTCGCCAGCGGGTGGATAAAGGTGGTAATGGCGTTGAGTAAAGTGGTCTTGCCGGAAGCCGTTTCTCCGGAGACGAACAGGTTCATGCCATTGCCTACGGTCAGCGAAAGATAGGCCAGCATCTGGTAGTTTAGAGACCCGAAATCGATCAGGTTGAAGATGGAAACCGGAGTCTCGTTGAATTTACGGATGGTGAAGTTGGAGCCGCGCTTGGAAACATCGCGGCCGTAAACGATATTGATACGGGAGCCATCGGGCAGAGTGGCATCGGCAATCGGCTCTTTGTAGGTGACGGGTTTCTTGATCTGTTCCGCTAACCTTAAAACGAACTCATCCAGTTCCTCGAGGGTGGTAAAAACGATGGTGCTTTTAAGGCTTTTGAAGATCTTGTGCTCGACAAAAACATGCCCCATACCGGAACAACTGATATCTTCGATATAGGGATCAACGATCAAGGGCTGAAGCATACCCAACCCCAACTTATCGCGGAGGAAAAGATATTTCACGCCGCTCAATTCACGGGGCTTCACCTTGATTTGCTGGATGTTAACGATTTTCTTCTTTTTTTCGCCTTTTTCCAGTTTGACCGGCGGCGTTTTCACCCCGGTAGCGGCAATGCGGTCGATGTATTCGAGCAACTGGATTTTCCGGTCGCCTTCAGGATCGAAATCATCCAGGTCTTCACTCATTTCGATGCAGCGGCTTTCAACATGCGCCATGATTTCGCTCAAGTCCTGCGTGAAAGTGGGCTCGATAGGGATATAGGTATGCCGGTTGTCTTTGGGGTCGTGCAAAATGTGGATAAAAATGCCTTCTCCAGCCGGGTAGATGTAGTTGGGCGCTTTACTTTCTCCCATTTTCCGGTTCAGTTCGGCGTGAAATTCGGGCATACCCACTTCATCGATGGGGACGATGTGAAGGTATTCCAGGAGATGCAGGTTGGCTTCGCACTGTTTTTGCAATTCCGGCGGCAGTTTTTTAAACAGCTCGCAATTATTGACGCCGTTTTCGTGGTTGTCCGTCGTGGCGCCCGGAGCAAAGGGTAAATGTGTTTGTGACATCTACAGGTCTCCCGATTTTCTTTACTCCGAATACTAGGCTTTGGCCTTGGAGATAGGCATGATCTTCATGCCGACGCCCGGTTCCACATCAAAGGTCAGGATATTGCCGGTATTCTGCTGCGCGCCCCTGATTTTGGCGACTTCCAGGGTTTTCACCAGTTTATCGCCCACTTTTTCGATCACCAGTTTGAAATGCGCATCGCATACCGACCGGATCCTGATCAGGAAATCATGGTCGAAGGCATAGGTGTGGGTGACGTTGATGATGGTCCGTCCCTTATCGCACAGGGCTTTGCAACGCTCGAAATAACCCAGCGCTTCTTCACCGCCGGCCTGGGCGACGATAGGCGTGAGAGAATCCACGATAATCAGGTTGTAATCGCTTTGATATTCCATGCGTTCCAGCATCACCTGGAGGGTATCGCAGGCGGCGGAAACGCGGATTTTAGATAGTTTCATGGAGTAGATTTTCAGCCACCCCATCAATATCTGGTCCATGACGCTCATACCCAGACTATCCATTTGCGTGATCAGGCTGCGCACGGAATTTTCCGCCGTAAAGACCAGCACCTTGCTATCGTGGGTCAATGACCCCCACATGATTTGCTGGCAGAGCACGGATTTCCCGGCATCCGATTCGCCTTCGATTAGAATCAACGATCCCAGCGGTATGCCGCCGCCCAGTTTCTTATCGATTTCCGGGTGACCGGTAGAAAGCACTTTTTTTACACTGGGTTCTTCAAGGTTTTCTTCTTCCGGGTTCATATTGTCTTTTACGGCTGTCTGTGTGGTCATAGCTGCCATCCTTTCCCTAGTTGCATTTGAACATGGTTTGCGCCGTTACCCCGCCCGGGCTGGAAACAGTGATCATGGCGACATCGTTTCGGTGCAGAATAGGGCTTAAATTGATGATAATTTCCATTTTTTCACTCACGTTCAAGGTGTTTGGTTCAATTACCTCCGGGGTGCCATCGGACATATAGATGCCCTGGACCACCCACTGATTACCCGCGGGGAGTCCGCTCTCGATGCGGCTCAGATATCCCACCTGGTCGGCGCCATTGCTCTGCCACTGCACGATAATATCCCACTTGTTAAAATCGTTCAGCGGGATCTTGCCGTCATTGACAACCGTTAACTGCACATCCCCGGAATGATAGTTAGCCGGCGGCAGCAGCGAAATCCCGGTACCGTTGATCACCCCGGACTGCTTTTCCCATTGTTTCAACGAGTCAGAAACTTTATTGGCGGCATTGAAGGAGGTCATCACGGTGGTGACCGTGCCGATGAGCAAGATAGCGACACAAACCAGGGAGACGATCGCTGTTTCCATTGCCTATTTCACATTGTTTCGGGTTACATTAGTTGTTTCCATTTCTTACTTCACACTATAGGTCGTTTCATCGTAGATACCGTTCGGGATGACCACTTTAAAGGCATAAGTACCGGCGGCCGGGGCAGAGGGTAACGTTAAAGTTATTTTGCAGGTCACGGCCTGCTCCCATTCGGTAAACCCGCCTTCCAGTTGGTATGACCAGCGGGGGGTCCCGGCGCCGCCGTAGGTGATGCGGCTGTAATTATCGGTCAGACCGTAAAACAGATCGCTGCTGGGAATATCGACGATGCGCTGGGTGCCCACATTTTTGACCCAGATAAAAAACTGGCTGCCGCTTTTGCCGATCTGGAGGATTTCTACTCTGGCTTCGATCCTATCGCTGACTTTGACCACCGCGCTGTTAATGGAACTGGTGCTGTTGTTGATAGCGGGGTAAAGTCCGTTGAACACGGCGACGGAAATGACTACTCCTCCGATCAGCAGTAGTATGGTGGCAATAATTTTGTCTATGGTCAGACCTCCTGGCAGAAAATCGAAAGCAAGCCAAGCTCATTAGATCTACTGTTCATGCCGACAAGGTCTTCTATCCTTAGCATTAGCGCAATATAGTCTTGAGTCGAACTCGTTTTGGCAATATCTTCGGCGGGTATGCGTTTGGCCAACTTGATCAGTATGTTTTTCAGTTCCGGTTTCAAATACCCGGCCACCTCAATGACATCCAGTATCGCTTCGGTTTTTTCGTGTCCGAGTTTTTTTACGGATTCGTTCACCCATTGCGCCATTTCGGCGATGAGTATCATATTTATTTTTTTATTTCCGTTGGGCACTGCAGGTATTTTCATATCGGTTTCCGGCTCCAATACACCGTTATTATTATCATCAATATCCCGGGGTTGCGGCTCTTCGGCAGCCAGGTTGTTTACCCCGGGGTTATTTTCTACTTTAGTTTCTTTTTTCATGGAGGCATCTTTAGAAGATTCTTTGTTTTCCGGCGATTCCTGAGTATCCACATCAGATCCGGTTTCTCTGGTGTTATCGTTCTTTTTGTTATTCCCGTTACCGTTACCGGCTGAGTTCGTTGATCCCATCATTGAAGCGGCTACTACGGAACTGATAGTCGGCGCAGAAACTTCAGGGTTAAAAGGATTTTCACGGTTCAGATAGCTTTCTCTGATATCCAGTAAGACAGCCTGTATTTCGTTCTTAATGATTTTCACTTCGTCATCCAGGCGTTTTACGGTCTCTGTTACTTCCATCTTTCTGCTCCGTTTTTTGAATTTCTGGCGCTCCTCTCTACAGAGGAGCGCCAGAATATCCGTTTGTTTACTTTGGTGTTATTTTGTTATTAGTTCAGGTTGTTGACGGCGTTGATGACACCGGGCATGGTGCGTTTGATGGTCAAGGCGGCGCCGGTGGGCGGAACCACCTGCAGGTTGAAGGTGTCATAAGCGGCGATCGCAGCCGTATCCGGGATGGTGACGGTGATGGTGAATTGTTCATCGCCTTCCAGCATGTCAGCGGAACCGCGTTCGGTGGAACCTTCGGCTAAAGCCATGGTGAAGGTCACGCCTTCGGCATGCACCAGTTCGTCCCAGTAATTGACGACAACGGCGGTGGAATCAACTTTTTCGTTGGGGATGGTCAAGCCGACATTGAACTGGACGGAGGTGCATTGCATGACCTCGGGGTCACCAACGCCCTCACCCATACCAAGGACGGAGCCGGAGACTTCCATGGTGGCCTGGGCCTGTTGTAAGCCGCCGTAAACGGTTTCTTTGCCTTTCTCAGATGAGAAGATACCGGCAGAGAGCACGCTGTAAGCGAGGACCGAGGCGACGGTCACGAAGGCGATCAAGATGATGGCGGTCTCAAGACCGGTCATACCTTTCTGTGATTTTAGGGCACGGTTGATTTTGTTTAACATCTTTTCTCCAAATAATTAATGCTGATTTATTTAGTTCAGGTTCATGACTTTGTCTAAAACGCCGGGCATGGTGCGTTTGATGGTCAAGGCGGCGCCGGTGGGCGGAACCACCTGCAGGTTGAAGGTGTTGTATTCAGCCACGGTCGCGCCATCCGGGATGGTGACAGTGATGGTGAATTGTTCATCGCCTTCCAGCATGTCAGCGGAACCACGTTCGGTGGAACCATCGGCTAAAGCCATGGTGAAGGTAACACCTTCGGCGTGGATGGCATCGTCCCAGTAATTGACGACAACGGCGGTGGAATCAACTTTCTCGTTGGGAATGGTCAAGCCGACATTGAACTGCACGGTCTGCAATTCTGCCTGGGCGGGGCTTAAACCAAGGACGGAGCCGGAGACTTCCATGGTGGCTTGGGCCTGTTGTAAACCGCCGTAGACGGTTTCTTTGCCTTTCTCAGATGAGAAGATACCGGCAGAGAGCACGCTGTAAGCGAGGACCGAGGCGACGGTCACGAAGGCGATCAAGATGATGGCGGTCTCAAGACCGGTCATACCTTTCTGTGATTTTAGGGCTTTGTTGATTTTGTTTAACATTTTTTCTCCTATTTTTTTGCTGATTTAGTTAATTTCTTTTAGGGCAGTGTATGCGGGGAGACGTATGACTACATATATTTCTCTCCACCTCCTTGATTATTTAACAAGTTATTTACAAGCTCTTTGAATATTGGGTATTTCGTATCACCATTCTCACACAGGCTCATAAGGGGTGTAAGGTCTACCGGAATCTTTATTAAGGTCAAATGGGACTAAACATTTTGCGTTATCCGGTCAACCGGGAGAACCTTAGGGGTCATTTCGTTGAGTCGTTCTGGTCAAACGACCTCCTGCATTACCCGGAGGATATCCGGCGAGGGGGTTTCAAACCTGTCCATATGAAACCGGCGACACGAGCGCCGCTCTATCAGGCCGAGGTTGTTTATAGAATGTTTAGGTTTTCATCGTGGTTTTTTATTTATATCCACATATCCGGGAGATATGATGATGTTAAGTCGCAAGGAGCAAATCAAATGAGTTTACAATCCGATGGTCGCCAGTTTGAAACCAATGATGGCGGCAACTCTTACCCGGTAAAGAATGGCGCCGATTACCGCCGCTTGCCGCGTTTGGGTTACGTCAAGCTGGAATCCGGCGGCCACTGTGCCACCATAGAGGATGATGAATGGGATGTGATGGTGGATGCGGTCTATGCTCCCCAAGAAAGATTTTCCCTCAATTAGTATGTAAAGTCGGAGGTAGATAAATGGATAAACATTCATATCTAATGGTAGTTGACGATAACAATGCCGTGATCAGTTTACTCAACCGGTTCATGGAATTAGAATCGCGCACCGGCGTGAATAACCGGCAGGCTGGAGATATGCTGGCTTTGCTCACTAAAAGCGCTCCGAACCTGGTGCTGCTGGATATTGCACTGCCGACCGGGAAACCGGATAAGTCCGGCCAAGATATGATGCAACCTGTCATCAAAATCTCGGTGAAATGTGAAGTTGCCACTTTGGGGAATGCCCTGGACGCCATTTCCGCCAATACTGTGAACAATAAATCCGCCGAATACCTGGATGCCATGTCGATGTTTCTCTCCAATGTTAAAGTGGATGCCCCAAAAATGTTCGAATCCAATTAATTTTGTTTGCTGATTTTGTTTCTATACAGAGAGCCGGCGGGGTTTAGGGCCCCCGCCGGCTCTCCCCGTTTATACAGGAAATAGCTGCTGTAATTATGTCTTGACAAACGCGCCTGGCTGTTCTAGATTAAATTATCCTGGAAATAGATAAGGAAGACAGGATAGTACGCCGTAAAGCAGGAACATTATTTGGCGAATTTAGGCAATTTCCTACCGGGGGCGTTATTAGCCCGTGTGCTTGATATCCGGTGTCATAACTGCGGGTTACAAACATCGGGTTTACTAATAGGTAATTGTCCCCGCTGCGGTTACCCTTCTGCTCCCAAATTCACGTGCTCCCAATGCGGTTTACAATTTGTGCGGGCTAAAAAGGACCTTTGTCCAAGATGCCGGAAACCTTATGCGGACCAACCGGCAATATCGCTAACGGTTACGAAAGCGGTGGACACACCACCCGCTCCGGCGATGGCGGAGAGTCCGACCCCACCGCCATTAGCGCCGCCGGTTACGCCGCCCGACCCACCGCCAAGCGTCCCAACGGTTCCCACCATGCCGGTTGACGCAGGAACGGTTTTACCTGCCTTAACAGAAAATCCCGCGCCGGAAACGACTCCCGTTAACAACAACGCGGAAATATTGCCCGCACCCTCGCCGGAAGAAAAAACGCCCAAACTTGTCAAATTCCGGGCAACATTATCCGAAGACGAGGCGGTGACTATCGATGAACTGGTTGCCTTGATAAAAGATGACGATACCGGTTATATCGGTACAATGGTCAAGTTAAAAGGTCTGGTGGAGAGCGTGTCCCTGGAAGATATTGGTGATCCGCACCTGCTTTTAAGCAGCCCGGATATGGCCATGAAACATAAGGCCAGGGTAAAGTGTGATCCGCGTTACAGTGCGGCCGTAAGGCGGATGATTACCGGTCAGAGAATTACCGTACTGGGTAAATACACCGGACATGACCGGACATTAATTCATATTGAGGATGCCATTCCGGTCGGTTAAGGGAGATTCATTAGAATCAAAAAAGCGCCCCGCGAATTTCGCGGGGCGCTTTTATTTTGACTTCTTAATGGCTCTAATACAGATCGGTGGTCTTTTCCACGGTTCCCGGCAGGCTGCGTCTGATAGTGAGGGTAGCGCCTGAAGGCGGTATCATCTGGATGTTAAAGGCGTCATAAGCCCCTATGGCGGCGGCATCCGGTAAGGTGATGGTTACGGTAAATTGTTCATCGCCTTCCAGCATGTTGGCGGTGCCCCGTTCCGTGCTGCCTTCTGAAAGCGCCATGTCAACCGCCAGGCCCTCGGCATGGGTTTCGCTATCCCAATAGTTCACGACCACCGTATCCATGTCTATTTTCTGGTTCGGGATTGTCAAGGCAACATTTAATATCACGCTATCGATATTGGTGGAATCCGCGCTTATTGCCAGGACGTTGCCTTTGACCATCAAATTCCCTTGCGCCTGGTCAAGTCCTTTATAAACGGTTTCCTTGCCTTTTTCTGCGGAGAAAATACCGGCGGACAGCACGGCATAGGCGAGCACCGAGGCGACGGTCACGAAGGCGATCAAGATGATCGCCGTTTCCAGGCCGGTCATACCTCTCTGGTTCAGTTTAAGGTCTTGTAGTTTTCTGCTGATTTTGTTATACATATAAACCTCCCTGTTTACAACTACTATCAAAATAAACCGGAGAGAGGTAATAACTGGTAAAAATCTTTGGGAAAAGATAAATATCTCATAAAGAGCCGGGGAAAGCGGGGAAAGTGGAAGTGACTTCCGTAACATACAACTCTAATTGACGGTGATATGAGTCGCAGTTCTACCTACACCGTGGAATATGATAGTGATTTTCATCATCTGACCTGGGATCATGGTAAAAATGAGTGGAGGGTGATCAAAACCTTGAAAT
>JAQTOJ010000019.1 GCA_028713395.1 Dehalococcoidales bacterium
AGACGCCATAAATATCGATCGAGGTACCGCTGACCGTCTCCGTGACGGTATATTTACCCACTAAATCTGGTGTGAAGGATGGATTTTGATCGTTCTTTACATCAATAACGGCTTTGGTACCGGCGGGACCGGCTACTTTCCAGTTATAAGGCCACTGACTTTTGCCATGCAATAAAACCGGCACCCCGATAGGCACCGTTTTCAAACCTGTGCTGACTGAATACGGCATCTTGGCGCTGACGGTCACATTGGCGGTGTATTTGCCGCTTGAAGTCGTGACAGTCAACTTGAAAACCGCGTCCTCTGCCAGGATCAAGGAATCGGGATTGATCGCTTGCACTACCCAACGGTCGAGTTGCTTCAGGTTATCCAGCAAGGCGGTTTTGTAATCGAGGGCGGGCGCCAGGGTAACGGCGGCGGTTTCCAAACTTGCATTATCTATCTGAGCTTCTACGCCGGAAACCTGCGTCCAC
Organism: Dehalococcoidales bacterium; assembly: GCA_028713395.1. Taxonomy (GTDB): domain Bacteria; phylum Chloroflexota; class Dehalococcoidia; order Dehalococcoidales; family Fen-1064; genus JAQTOJ01. The sequence continues at coordinate 474 of JAQTOJ010000019.1, forward strand.
TGATATGAGGTGATGGTGGAATTATCCAGTATCGTCACCGCTGCTTTTAAATTAACGCTAGAAGCGGGATCTGCTTCCTGGGCGCTCCCCGCGCTCACAAGCACGGCAGCGGTGGGCTGCAAAGCCACATCGCGGCTGGAGGTTTGTCCGGCAACAATGTTTACAGTTTGTGTCGTAGCGGTGTAGTTGGTCTTTTTAAAGGCGACCGTATAAGAACCGATAGGTAAATTGGTTGTGAATGTGCCGTCATTGGCAGAAGTAAGCGTCACCGGCGTGATCGATGCATCAGCCGTGACTGTCACAGTAACTCCGCTTAATGCCTGGTTGGTCAACCCGTTGCTGACCTTACCGGAGAAAGTGCCGGTATTAATGCCGTTTTGCCCGGCGGGTCCGGTCGGGCCGGTTAATCCGGTAGCGCCGGTGCATCCCGCTACCGTCAAAATAGTAGCGAGCAAAATCGCGAGTACAGGGAAGGGGTACCATTTGGTCAATTGTTTTCTGTTCACAACCATTGCTCCTCCCTTTTATCAGGTACATGGGAAACAATTGTAACTAATCTCCATAAAAATGTACGTGATAAAAGTCTCTTACGTATATTATCAACCATAAATAATAACAAGAGTTTTTGCCCGATTATATAGGGAGTAGTACCTGTATTTTATGAAAATATGCCTCGTACTACCGTTAATACCTGGAGGTTGAAGACTTCAAGGGTAATATATCCAGGTGTATCGATTGTACGAACAAAGTCCGGGTGTCACATCCCGGATTTGCCCCCATGTTTACCGCCCGTTTACGAATTAAACAATTAGGCCGTGTAGACAACAAAGAAGGCTCTCCAAAATGGAGAGCCTTCTTGCACGTTTCTATTGCTTTCTCTGTTCCACTAGCTGATTTACCGCGTTACCTCATAAGCTTGCGGTGGTTTCAATAGCGTTGATTAAAGGTGAACGCAGATAATCAGGCTTTTTTGCCCTTGATCGGCGCCGTGCCGAATTGCCCAAGTTGCACGCTGCCGGTCAAGTCCGAATCGGTAACCTTACAATCAAAAGAAAGGTTGATCTGCCCGCCCATGGGGCTGGGCACGGAAATAGACCATTTGGCTTTATCGCCCTCGGCGATGCCGGTGAAATTCTGGCTGCCGCGCGAGGTCTGGTAGGAGCCGCTTAACGTGCTGCCATCGCATTTAAAACTGACATTGCCGGTCTGCGCCCCCATCGGAGTATCAATGGTTACATTATACGTCCCGTTTATAGCCATCTTCGTCCCTCCCTAAAATTGGTTTACTTATGGTATGGCTTTCGTTTTCTTTTGTCAAGCAGTTATTTCTCCGGGATTATGCGTTTATTAGCATTGTATTAGACAAGATTTTGTCTTGCCTCACAAACCAATTTTTCAACAAATTCGTTACTGTCAAAACCTAACTTACCTGAACCAGACGATGACCACCCACTAATCGGCCAAAGGAGGGAATTCTTTGATCTACATAAATTTACTGCGGAGGATTTCCGGCGAATGCGGACTAAGCAGCGCCGGCGGGATATCCAGCATCGTGTAGGCGCCTTTGCCGCCCTGTTGTTTCAAGCGGAATGCTGCCCGGGCGCAAGCTACCAGGACGCTGCCGGTAAATTCCGGGTTGCTATCCAGTTGACAGCGGTATTCCAATATCGCTTTGTTCGTTTCCCCGGTCACGCCGGAAGTGAGGACAAAGCCGCCGTGGGGATAAACTACGTGTTTTTTATTCATCTCGTCCTGGGTGATAAAGACCACCTCGGTGTTGTAATCGGAGTAATAGTTGCGCATCTCGCAGATTTCCTGTTTGATTTTTTCTTTGTCCGCGTGCTCCGCCGCAACAATGTAGACCACGCGTTTGTGCATCTGCCGCTTGGAAAATTCCGGGTTCTTGCCCGCCCTTACCTGCTGGATGGCTTCATTGATGGGGATAGTGTACTGCCGCGCATCCAGTACGCCTTTCACTTTGCGAGCCGCGTCCGAGTGACCCTGGCTGACCCCGATGCCCCAGAAAGTGTAAGCCTTGCTGCCGGGTAAAAAGGCATCACCATATACTCTTTCCAATGAAAAAATACCCGGGTCCCAACCCGCGGAAATGACTGAAACATTCCCCCTTTCTTTGGCAATCGCGTCCATCTTCTGGAAATACGCGGGAATTTCAGCATGGGTATCGAAGCTATCGACGGTATTGAACAGTTTCGCAAATGCCGGACCCTGAACCGGGGTGTCCTCTTTAGAGCCACCGCAGAGAATTGCGACATCGATTTTCATATCCCGCGGCAGAGTGAGTCTTTCACTGCTATGTACGTGCACGCCGGGCAGTTCGCCTTCAACCGCCGCCGGACGCCGGGAGAAAACGGCGGTCAACTCCATGTCTGCATTTTTTTCCAGCGCGGCTTTGACGCCTTTACCCAAATTGCCATAACCTACGATTGCAACGCGTATCATGCTCATTCCTCCGTAAACAGCTTGAGTAGATGCAAAATTATACAACCTAAAATTAAAAATAACAATCACGGGATTGATTGACAGGAAAGGTTTGTATAGAATGAGGTTGAAAACGGCGCTCAGGAGGGTAAAGCAGTGGCTGATGAATTAGGCAAAATTGAGAAACCGGGTTTGGAACAATACCGCGGTAAACGCAAGCTTTATGTCGTGCCCCTGATTTACGGCGGCGAACAAGCGCCTGCCGATTATATTGAAAAATACGAGCGTTACTGGATACAGGTCACCGAGCAGATCAATGCTCAATCTGCAAAAGTGGGCGCAATCAAGCGGATTTACCACGAATCGGTGGCGACCGGTGGTAAAGAAGGTATAGAAGTCATTGAAAAGATGAAGGTATTGAGCCACCGAATTGCCCGGGAAAAGGTAGATGAAGGCGCCGCGCTGGAAGCGTTAGAAGAAATGGAGCTGGTAGATGAATGTATGGATTGGGAACGCTGCCTGATGATCGGGTTTTTCAGCCATAAAGTGGCGGAAACAGTCACCAAAGCCTACCGGGAATCAACCGCCAAACGCTACGCGCAGATCAGCCGCCGCATCGATGAAACCCTGCAAGAAAACGAAATCGGCGTTTTGTTTATCCGGGAAGGGCATGCCGTGCAATTTGCGCCGGATATCGATGTATTCATGGTCGCGCCCCCGGCGTTGGATGAAGTGCACCGCTGGCTGAGAAACCGGCGGGAAGCTAAAGAGGAAGCAGATTCTTAAGTGTGCTATTCTAAGATTCCCGTCCCGATTGATTACGGGATGTGCACTTTCGCGGGAGTGGGAATAAGAAGAAGGGCATTAACGCCCTTCTTCTTATAGATTGGTAACGGAATCCGGAACACCTCCCAAGATTGCTGAGCCACGATTTTATCAGGCCGAGCAAAAACGCCTAGTATAAGGTATTCACTACCAGTCCGGCGGGGGCTTTAGGGTAAAAATAGGTGGATTTCCGCGGCATTTTTACGCCGGCATCGGAGACTTCTTTGATCAGTTCCGGATTCACCGGTTTGACAAAGAAAGCCATCTGATATTCACCTTTCAGTAATTTATTGACGGTGTCCTGACGATCGACGACATAACTAATTTTAGATTCGTCGCTGAAACCTGCGGTTAAGCCTAAAACCTTTTCCAGAATAATGTTATCGACAATCGAGACATCCAGTTTGCGATAAATTGGATTCTTGAAATAAGGCATGGTTTCAGCGAGTTTTTCCGGTTGCCGCAGAGTCATTACCAAGACGCTCGCCGCGCCTTTTTCCAGGCAGGCGATCCGCACGAATTTGTTATCACCCTGGAGGGTATCCACCTCTTGCCAGACGCCGGGCTTGGTGAGCGGCAGCCAGAGCAGGTCAAAACATGTTTGCAGTTTCTCCACAAAACCCGAGTACGTAGCGGGTGAAAGGTTATGTAAGGCGCGGTGGGGAGCTAAAATCACCAGGCCGGGGTCATCGAAATCCACCAGTGTCATCATGATAAAGTTACAAGCATCATCCGGGGTGGCGCCGGGCGCGGCCATTTTTTCACGGCGGTAAGCCAGGGCGCTGGTATAGCGGTGATGCCCGTCCGCTACATATAAAGGTTGGCCCGTAAAATGTTGCGATATCTGTTTCACAATGGCGGTATCCGTGACGGCGCGGATCACGTGCCGTTCACCTTCCGGCAAAGTGGCGTCCATCACCGGGGTCAATTTTTCCTGCGCCGCCAGCAATTTAGCAAGGGCGCGTGTTTTATCCTGGTACATCGATAAAACCGGGCTGGTATTCACCTGCACCTGCCGCAGAACATTGATACGGTCGCTGACATGCACGGCGATGACATTTTCGTGGGGTTTGACGATGCCGTTCTCCCACTCTTCCAGCCGCACGCGGGCAATGATGCCCCGCCGCATTTGGGTTTTGCCGTTAACAGTGAAATAGTGGTCGTCGATATAGATGGCAGGTTGTTTTTCGGGTTTCAGCACGCCGTCTTTAAGCCACTGCTGTAACACCATGGAGGCGCGAGTGTACTTGTTGTCATGCGCGCTGTCCCGAGGTGATGATTCCGCATCCTCGATACGGATGAAGTTGTGGAGGTCCCGCCGGTTCAATTCGGCGTGCAAAGCCGGGGGGATAATGTCGTAAGGGGGGCAGATTACGTTGGAAAGGTCTTTTATAAGGGCCTGGTTGTAACGCAAGCCGCGGAAAGGTAAAACGTCAGCCATGTGCATCCTTTAACTTAGATTCTCTATGTCCAGTTTATAGGATTGGCAATAGGGAGGGCAAGGTGATTTTCCCTTCTGCTATAATACTCTCAGGAAAAACCCCGGGGGTAAGCGCTTGTCTGAACACCTGAACGCCGTCCAGAAACACATCGCGGAACTACGTAAAGAACTGAACTATCACAATCACCGCTACTACGTATTGGATAGTCCGGAAATCAGTGACGCGGAATACGATAAGCTGATACAGGAATTGCGCAAGCTGGAAGCCGATTATCCCCAGTTCCTCACGCCTGATTCCCCCACGCAGCGTGTCGGCGGTGCCCCTGCCGCGGCTTTCCATGTCATTACCCATCCCGTGCCGCTGCTTTCCCTGGCGAACGCTTTTGAAAAAGCTGACCTCCTGGCGTGGCACACCCGCACGGCCAAACTGCTATCGACTGCGCAATTCGACCTGGTTTGCGAGCACAAAATTGATGGGCTCAAAATTGCGCTGGTATATGAAAACGGTCAATTCGTGCAGGGTGCGACACGCGGCGATGGTATTCACGGCGAGGACATCACTCTAAACCTGAAAACTGTGCGCAGCATCCCGCTCTCCGTGCCCGGTGACGCTCCGACCCGTTTTGAAGTCCAGGGCGAGATCTATCTACCCAAAGCCGGTTTCAAGAAACTGAATATCGAGCGCGAGAATGAAGGCGAGCCGCTTTTTGCCAACCCACGCAACGCTGCCGCGGGATCGGTGCGCCAGCTTGACCCCCGCATTACCGCCAGAAGGCCGCTGGATATCTTTATATATCATCTCGGCTGGGCGGAAGGCAAAGCTACACCGGAGACACACTGGGAAACGATACAATGGCTGAAATCACTGGGTTTTAAAACCAACCCCTATATGCGTAAAGTGAATCATATCGAAGCCGCCGAAGCTTACCACGAAGAGTGGCAGCAAAAGCGGGACGATTTACCCTATGAAATCGACGGCGTAGTCATAAAAGTCGATAGGATGGATTACCATGAGACGCTCGGCGATGTAGGCCGGGAACCGCGCTGGGCCATCGCCTATAAATTCCCCGCCATTCAGGCCACCACCAAACTCAAGGAAATCGCCATCAGCGTCGGACGGACCGGCACACTCAACCCATACGCCATACTGGAACCGGTGAAGGTGGGCGGCGTGACCATCGAACGGGCGGCTTTGCACAATGAGGACGATATCCGCCGCAAAGACATCCGCGAGAGTGATTGGGTAATCATCCAGCGTGCCGGGGATGTCATTCCGGAAATTGTGGGGCCGATCACATCCAAACGCACCGGGGAGGAAAAGGAATTCAGTATCCTGAGCAAAATTTACGATAAAGATAAAGGCCGCCCGGCTTGCCCGGTTTGCGGGGCAGAAGTGATTCAGCCGGCCGACGAGGTGATGTATTACTGCACCAATGCCGCCTGTCCGGCGCAGGTACAGCGCCGTATCGAATTGTTCGTCTCGCGCGGGGCGATGGACATCCGCGGCCTCGGCGAAAAATGGATCAATGCCTTTCTGGAACAAGGCTTGATACACGACATGGCAGATATTTTTACCCTGAAAGAAAAACGAGATACTTTGATAGAACTGGAAAAACTGGGTGAAAAGAGCGTCGATAACATGCTCAATGCCATTGAAAAAAGCAAAGGGCAAAGCCTTGCCCGGGTGATTTATGCCCTCGGTATCCGGCATGTCGGCGAAGAGACCGCTGCCCTGCTGGCGGATAACTTCGCCAACCTCAATGAGTTGAAAAACGCGCAGGAAAGCAAGCTGCTGACCATTGATAGCATCGGCCCAAAAATCGCGCTCAGTATCGTGACATTTTTCCGGCAAGAACAAAATTTGCTGATAATTGCTAAACTAAAAGAAGCAGGGGTCTGGCCGCAACGGGAAATCAAGTCAACCGCAGGTTTGCCTTTGACCGGCAAGGAATTTGTGATCACCGGTACCTTAAAAGCCTTTTCCCGGGAGGTAGCCCAGGACAGGATCCGCACCCTGGGCGGTACGACCAAAGACAATGTCACCAAAAACACTGCCTATCTGGTGGTGGGTGAAGACCCCGGTGCCAACAAGCTGACCCGCGCCAAAACGCTGGGGACGGCGCAAATCGATGAGGAGAAATTACTTGCCATTCTGGAACAGAAAAACTGAAACCCGGCTGATCATCGGTCTGGGGAACCCCGGTGAGAAATATGCGGACACGCGGCATAATATAGGGTTTATGTGTCTCGATGCCTTCGCGCTGCTGCATAAAGTTGTATTTACAAGGACTCGTATCAAGGCAAAAGTCGGGGAGACCCGCCTGAACAATCTGGATGTCGTCCTGGGGAAACCACAAACATTCATGAATCTCAGCGGTGAGGCAGTAGGCAAACTGGTGCGTCAGCACAAGGTCAAGCCGGAAAACCTGATCGTGGTTTACGACGACCTGGACCTGCCGGTAGGGCGCATCCGCATCCGGCTGGGGGGCAGCTCCGGCGGGCATAAAGGCATCAACTCCATTATCGCCCACATCAGTTCCCAGGAATTTATCCGGGTGCGGGTGGGTATCGGGCGTCCGGAAATCAAAGAACGTAATGAAGATGATGGCGATGGCGTCATCAACCATGTGCTCAGCGGTTTTAGTCCTGAGGAAAAACTCATAATGAAAGACATCATTCCGCTCGCCGGCAAAATTGTAGAATCGCTGCTCGCCGATGGGTTGGAAGCGACCATGAACCGGTACAACGCCACTGACCTGAGAAAAAAACCATGAACCGATTGGCCGAATTCGTTTACACGGTTGCCACTTCCGCCAACCGGCAAAAAACCGCGTTGATCGTCTTCGGAATTTTTTTATGGTACGGCGGCGTAGCCATCATGATCGGGCTTTCTCCTCTGCTGGATAACCTGTTTCATTTCAATGTCGATATCTCCCTAACGATAAGACTGGTCATCGCAGCCGTGTTGTTTGTGCCAGGCGTTCCTATGGTCGTATGGTCCATCACCCAGTGTTTCCGGTCGCAGGGCACACCGGTGCCTTTCAAACCCCCGCCGGGACTCATGACCACCGGCATATACGGCGTCATTCGCAACCCCATGCACGTCGGCTGGACGCTGGTGCTGTACGGGGTGGCCGTCTTGATGCATTCTTTCACGCTGCTTTTCATCTTCATGCCGCTCTTTATACTGGTACACTGGCTATACATCAAGCAGATCGAGGAAAAGGAACTGGAAAAGAAATTCGGGCAGGCGTATTTAGAATATAAGCAAAAAGTACCGATGTGGTTACCGGGGATTAATAAACGAAAATGAATAAAAACAAATATACCTTAAACTACCAGCCGATCGAATGGCGGGATCACAAAGTGCGCTTCCTCGACCAGACTTTACTGCCGCACGAAGAAACTTACATCGAGACCGCGGACTATATGGAAATAGCTACTGCCATCAAAGAACTCAAGGTGCGCGGCGCGCCATTAATCGGCGTCGCAGGAGCTTACGGTATGGCGCTTGGCGCCCGGCAAATCTACGCCCGGAGCCGCGCCGAAATGCTGCGGAAATTGCATGATATCGCTTCAATTCTGAAAATTACCCGACCAACCGCTCGCAATCTTTTCTGGGCGATTGAGAGAATGGAAAAAGTTGCCAAAGCCGGGAAAAGCATCGAAGGTATTATCATCGACCTGGAAAATGAAGCGGTAACAATCCACCGGGAAGAGGCTGAAGCCACCTACCGGTTGAGTGAATACGGGGCAGGGTTGTTGCCAAACAGCGCCACAATTCTGACACACTGCAATACAGGCCCGCTGGCAGCCACCGGTTTGGGCACGGCACTGGGAGTGATTATTTATGCCCACCGGCAGGGTAAAAGCATCAAGGTTTACGCCGATGAAACTAGGCCGCTGCTTCAGGGAGCCCGCCTGACCACCTGGGAACTACAAAAAGCCGGTATCCCGGTAACATTGATCACAGATTCCATGGCGGGTCATTTCCTGCATCAGGGCAATATCGATTACGTCATTGTCGGGGCGGATAGAATTGCGTTAAACGGCGATACCGCCAACAAGATTGGAACATATTCATTAGCCGTGCTCGCTAAAGAAAATAACGTGCCTTTCTACGTTGCCGCTCCCTCAAGTACTTTCGATGCCAATATCAAGTCCGGCGAAGAGATAATCGTGGAAATCAGGAACGCCCACGAAGTGACGGAAATCGGCGGCGTGAGCATCGTCCCATACGGCATCACCGCCGTCTCACCGGCATTCGATGTCACCCCGGCAAAATACATCACCGCTTTTATCACAGAAAAGGGTATAATAAAGCCACCGTTCGGGGACTTAACAGCATAACGGAAATAATAGTGGAGGGAGTTTATGAAAGTAGCCGACCTCACCGTAACACAATTCCGTCATCTTGTTATAGAAATCGTCGACCAGGAACTAAAGAAACACTTACCCGCGCCTGAATTCCAGGCTAAAACACGCCGGAAAGGGGCGCCCTCGGCGATGACACTGGAGCAGGTCTGTAAAGAATTTGGATTCATCTTGAAGGAGTAAATATGCCCGCCAAACAAATCAAACCGCAGGCTGCCATCGCCGTCATCGGGGGCACCGGATTGGAACAAATAGAAGGCATGACGGATATCCGGCAGTTGGATGTGAATACGCCTTTCGGTAAACCTTCGGACGTTATTACTATCGGTAAACTAGACGGCGTCGATGTGGCTTTCCTGCCACGGCACGGACGCGGCCATTTCATATCCCCCACCGAACTACCGGCCCGCGCCAATATTTACGCCTTGAAATCACTGGGCGTAGAACAGATCATTGCTGTTTGTAGTTGCGGCAGTTTCAAAGAAGAACTGGCACCGGGCACGCTGGTCATCCCAGACCAGTTGATCGACCGCACCCGCAATCGTGTCAGCAGCTTTTTCACAGAGGGTATTGTGGCCCACATCGGGTTCGCGCATCCTTTCTGCCGCGATTTGAGCAATCTGCTATTCAAAGCGGCCCGTGACACGAAAGCCGCTGTCCATAATCGCGGGACTTATGTCTGCATGGAAGGACCGGCATTTTCCACCCGCGCCGAATCCAGGCTCTATAAAAGCTGGGGCGCGGACGTCATCGGCATGACCGCCCTACCGGAGGCCAAACTCGCCCGGGAAGCGGAGATGTGCTATGCGGTAATCGCTTGCGTGACTGACTACGATAGCTGGTGGGAACCGGTGGCGCCCGTTACCGTGGAAGTCGTGCTGAAAACCCTGCGTGAAAACATCGATACCTCGCGGCAGATCATTAAACGGGCAGTCAAACAAATGCCCAAGGTGCGGGATTGTGAATGCGCCTCCGCTCTGAAAATGGCCATCGTGACGGACCCGGCAAAGATACCCGCCGGCCAGAAAGAAAAGTTGGGGTTATTGATAGGGAAATATATTCGTTAAATCATTAGTAAACAAAATACACATAACAATCGAATGCAAATGTAGTAAAATCAAAGAATGTTAGATACTAAACTTAACTGTTTGACCACTTTTCACGGCAGCCTGCCGCACAAAGATGCGGATAAGGCTTGCCAGCTCGTGGCAAAATATCTGCCGGATCTCCCGGCTTTTCCGCAGCTCTCCAAACGCGCCTACCGCGAGAACATGTACGCCCAGTGCAGCGAGGGTTTCCCCGGCATCGTAGTGACGGATGATAAAATCTATGTCGATAGCAAGCAGGATTTGACCGGCCAACTGGCGCAATTCTATACGGATTACATGGCCAACGATATCAGCCGCTATGGCATTAGCTATGAATATGGCGCGGGATTTCATACATTTCTTAAGATGAAAGGGTTGAAACCGCGTGCCGTCAAAGGCCATATTACAGGGCCGGTGACCTGGGGGTTGACTGTCCCTGATGTTGAAGGCAAGGGGATTCTCTACGATGAAACCCTGGGCGATGTCGTGCCGAAATTCTTAAGACTGAAAGCCGCCTGGATCGAACGGGAACTGTGCAAAATGAATCCGAACACGATCATGTTCGTGGATGAACCTTACTTGACCGCCTTTGGCTCCGTGGGCATGCAGTTGACCAAAGAACAGGTGATCGATTGCCTGGAAGAAACCTACCGCGGCATCAAAGGATTGAAAGGCACCCACTGTTGCGGCAACACCGATTGGGCAATTCTCCTGCAAACAAGCGTGGATATTATCAGTTTCGATACCTACAATTTCGCGGAGTCGCTGGCAATTTACCCGCAGGAAGTGAAAAATTTCTTGGCACGCGGCGGCTGCATTGCCTGGGGTATCGTCCCCACCGACGCCGAAACGGTAAATAAAGAAACTGTTCACAGCCTAAAAGACAGACTGGAAGCCGCGCTTGCATTGTTTACACGTAAAGGCATCCCTATAAATCAATTACTGGAACAGGGCTTGATCACCCCGGCATGCGGACTGGGACCGATCAGCAGCGAAGCGGCGGCGGAACGCGCCCTGCAATTAACCGCAGAGCTTTCAAAAGAAATCCGCAACAAATACAATCTCGCCTAATAACCGCCAACGTCATTCCAGCGGAGGCTGTAATCCAGTAAAATTTTATTAATTATCTAGTATTTTGTTTTATTGAAGCTTGAGATTTTAAGTAAAGTAGGGTAGATTAGATAGTATGAATAAAGGTAAAATGATGGCTCTGAAAGAGCACCGCAAGAAACAGACCAAAGCCAAAGACGAACGCCGCGCTGAAAGAGCGAAACAACCCAAAACCGGCGCTAAAAAATAACCTGCGGTGATGCCCTGTTTTAAGAAGATTCCTGCTCGCCGGTAATACCGGCTACGAGCTATTTGATATTATCCGGATTCACGCAGAGCCATGAAGTAACCTGCCGTAAATTGTCTGGGAAGGAGATGCTTTGACTATTTTGGAAGAAATCGTCCGCACTCTCTCCAACCCTGCAGTTTACCCGGAAATCACCACACGGGTTGAGACGACCCAAACCCAGATGTCGATAGTGTTCCTCACGGATAACTACGTCTACAAGATCAAAAAGCCGGTCAACCTGGGCTACCTTGACTACACCACGCTGGCGCAAAGACGCTATTTCTGCGAACAGGAAGTCACACTCAACTCCCGCTTCGGCGGGGATGTTTACCTGGGAGTTATCCCCATCACCTCTGAAGGCAAAACCATCACCCTGAATGGAACAAGCGAACCGATCGAGTATGCCGTGAAAATGCGCCGCTTGCCGGCAGATAGAATGATGGACGTATTACTAGCACAGAACCGGGTGACGCCGGAAATGATCTTGCGTGTCGCTGAAAAGATCGCGGCCTTTCATGCTAACGCCGCATCTTCACCGGATATCAGTAAATTCGGCAGCCTCGAAACCATCACCTTCAATACCGAAGAGAATTTCAGTCAGACCGAAAAATACCTTGATCAGGTTTTTCCGAAAACACAATTTAACGCTATCAGCCGGTACACCCGGAATTTCATTAAAAACAATGCCGAGTTATTGAAACGGCGTGTGATCGAAGGTAAAATCAAGGACTGTCACGGCGACCTGCATGCCCAGCATATCTGTTTCACCACTAAAGGCATCGCCATCTATGACTGCATTGAATTCAACGACCGTTTCAGGTATGTGGATGTAGCCGCCGAAGTTTCTTTTCTGGCCATGGACCTTGACCATTGGGGAAATCCGGATTTATCTCAATATTTTGTCACCGCTTATGTCTCCCAAAGCCGAGACAAGGACGTACTAAAACTACAGCATTTTTATAAGTGTTATTTCGCCTACGTCCGAGCCAAGGTAAGTTGTTTCAAATCGGAAGCGCCGCTGGTATCCCCGGAAGATAAAGCGAAAGCATTGAAAGAAGCTCAACAATATTTCAATTTGGCAGAGAGTTACATAGAATAGCATTACTCGAAAGCCCCTCCCTGAGATTCTTCGCTTCGCTCCAGAATGACAGATAAAAGGACAATATGAAAAAATCGTTTTTAAGATTTGTGAAAGAAGACCTGGGAGATAATTTCGTACTTTTCACCACCGGTTTGCCCGCCACCTGGAAGACCGAGACCAGCGAGGAAGTAGTGAAGATAAAACACTGCCCGATGTTACGCTCGGACATTATCCGTCTGGAGGTGCTCAAAGGGCAGGATGTGTTCGATGAAAAAGTTGCCGCCAATATGAACAAGCGGCTTTCCGTCTATGACGAATTATTCCGTCAGGCAAATGAGACACTCAAGCAGCATTCCTGCGTTATTTTAGACGCCACCTTTATCACACAAGACCTGAGGAAGCAGGCGGCGGCCTTAGCGAACGGGAACAAGAAAACGCTGTTAATTCTGGAAACCTGCTGCCCGCAGGAAATGTCCATAGCGCATATTATGCGCCGCACCAAGGAAAAATACGAATCCAATGCTCTCACCGAACAAGCTTATCTAAACAATAAAGCCAAATTTGAAAAAGTAAACATCGACGAAATTAAAAGTGCTTATCCGGGTTTGAATATTACTCACATACTGGTTGATACTGCCGGAGGAGAATCAGGCAACCTGTTCATCACCGCTATTGAAAAACGATGATCATCGACCTGCATATCCACACCAGCACCGGCAGCGATGGCGCTTTGCCAGTTGGTGAAGTTATTCTCGAAGCCAAAAAACGCAGTATCAGCATGATGTCCGTGACCGATCATGATTCCATCGCCGCTCAACCAGAAGCAATCAAACTCGCCAAGGAAAACGGCATAAGGTATGTTACCGGCATCGAATTGAATGTCACCTTCCAACCGAAACAAGGTAAAGCCATTTCTCTGGATTTCCTGGGTTATGATTACGATATTCGCAACCAGGCGTTAATCACCAAATTGGAAACGATGCGAGCACACCGCGAATGGCGCGCCCGGGAGATTTTAAACAAAATCAATTTCGAGTTCGCACAGGAGGGTATTCCGGCGCTAACAGAAAACGCCCTGGAGGAGATCCGGCAAAGCGTTGACGGCGCCTTTGGCAGACCGCACCTCGCCGCTTATCTGGTGAAAAAGGGTATCGTCCCCAGCACGCAGCAGGCTTTCGATAAATACCTCGTCAAATGTGACGTGCCCAAGTATCCGCTTTCTTTACCGGAGGCGGCGAAATTGATCCGGAATGCCGGTGGCAAATTGATTTTAGCCCACCCCAACGACCCTCACGGCACCTCATTACAAAACCTGACTAAAGCCCTGAAAACACAGACACAAATCATACAGGAAAATATGTTAGAATATATCGATGGCGTCGAGTGCTGGCACAGTCGTCATGATGAAGCCACCGCTGTGCATTATTACGAATTCGTAAAGCGAAATAATCTGTTGTGTACCGGCGGCAGCGATTGCCACCAGAAACCGGTTTTAATGGGTACGGTCAAGATACCGGAAGAGGCTCAAAGCAACTTAATGATACAATTTAGAGGTGAATAATGGCACAGGCTAAGAAAAACTACGACGTCAAAGACATGAAGCTGGCGGAAGCGGGCAGAAACCGCATCGAATG
>JAQTOJ010000020.1 GCA_028713395.1 Dehalococcoidales bacterium
CGTAGCGACGTCATTGAAATAATCTCTGGCCAGGGCGATCCGCTGTTCAGTTTCACTTAATTCCCTTTGCAGTTTTAAGAAAAGCTCCGAGGCTTTCAGGTCCGGGTAATTTTCCAAGGCGACTTTCAAAGTGGCGGCACAACCTGCCCGGGTCTGCCCGCTCTCCGCCGCTAATTGATCGCGAAGCTGGGTGACCAGTGTCTGTAAGCCTTTTTCATGCTTAGCATAGCCGTCTACCACAGAAACAAGGTTTGGTATCAGATCATTGCGGCGCTTCAACTGAATATCGATCTGACCTTCCGCCTGACGGACGCGGAGACGCAGGTTGACCAGGCTGTTGTACACTGTCCATCCCCAACCCAGTCCCATAACGAACAAGTAACCGATACTTGCAAATGCATAGAGTTGCATCTTATGGTTTGGGAGACCAGAGTTCGCGAGGAATGCGCCGCCCAGCGCCAGTAAAAGACCCAAGACGATGAAGCCCCATAATCCGAGGGCAAATCCCGAACTGACCTGTTTTTCCGTGCGGACTGAAATGAGGAACATTGGGGACTTTTTGTCCTTGGCGATCTCCGCCGCCACGACATCCTGCCGTTCTCTGGCTTGCCCCATAACGTACAATTTGGTATGCAGCGGAATGGCGTGCTCCACAAAACGGCGCCGGAAATCGGAGTTGACGATGGCGGCCGCCGGTCCCTTATTGTAATAGAGAGGGTCGGCCCGCCCCACGGTCTTATCGAAAACCTCTTTATCCTCGATGCTTGCTCCTTCAGGAATAATGCGGATCACTCCGGCATCGTCTTTGAGGTAAAAGGGGATGGATTGAGCGCCGTTAGCCACGGTTTTCCAGCCGCTTTCGTGGCGGGTGTGCGTTGTCGTATGTCCTTTGGAGTCGGTGGTCGTGTAGGTGACGGTGCGGGACCAGTGTTCATCAACATGCCAGGTATAAACCACGCAAGGGATTTCTGCCAACCGGCTGGTGACGGGGGCATCACTTTCCGCGGTGCCTTTCAGTTCCGCCAGACCGATGAACACCCCCAGTGTTTTTGACGTTGGCGTATCATCGACGAGTCGTTTTTTACGGAAAAAATAGAAGGCACCGATCAGACTCCCTAATGCCAATACGGCGCCGATAAGCAAAGATATGCCCATAACTACCAATGATAATTGCCCCGGTGAGTCACGTCAAGATATTTGCAGCGGGGGATGGGTGAAATCGCTGCTGCCGCTATGATAAGCTTTTCTGAGTTGTAACGTTTGTCCGCTTTGTATCACCGAAAAACCGTACTTTACCCGCATTTTATCAATGACCCGGTTCAGTTTTTCCCATCGTTGCTCCATTCCGTTTAACAGAGGCAACTGGCGTCCCGGTTCGTTGATAATACTTACCCCGATGCCGATTAACCTGACCGCTCTTTTATCTGCCTGAACGGTCTTTTTTAACAAACTATCGCCGGTTTGAAAAATATACTGGTCGGCATCGGTTGGATTTGCTAGCGTGCACTGGCGGGTGAGAGTGGTGAAATCTGCAAATCTGACCTTGATGGCAACACAGGCAGTCTGCCGGCCATACCGGCGCAGGTCGGCGCCTACTTTTTCTGCCAGGTAACGGAGCATGCCGGAGAGAAAAACCATGTCCCGGGTATCGCGTTCGAAAGTAGTTTCACGGCTGGTAGATTTGGCCTCGGCGGGCGGTAACACGTGGCTGTGGTCGATGCCGTTAGCGTGACGGTGCAGTGTTTCTCCGTACATCCCGAACCTATGTTTCAGCGCTGTTTCCGGCATTCGGGCAAGTATTCCGATGGTTTTGATGCCCAACCCTTTCAGAATGGCCTCGGTTTTTTCCCCGACGCCCGGCAACTTCCGGATAGCCAGCGGCGCCAGGAAAGCGGCTTCGCCGCCTGGCAATACTTGCATCAAGCCATCCGGTTTGGCCTCGTCCGAAGCCACCTTGGCGACAATTTTGCAGGGGGCAATGCCGATAGATGCCGCCAGCCCCAATTCTGCCCGTACCCTTGCCCTGATTTTTTGCGCCATTTCATAAATGGATTTGTGTAAAGACTCGAAGCCGGTCACTTCAAGGAAAGCTTCATCCAGTCCCATCGGTTCCAAAAACGGAGAGAAATCTGCCAGAATCCCCATAAACCGGCGGGAAGCTTCTGCGTAGCGGTGGTAATTGCCGGTAAGGAAAATGGCCTGGGGACACAGGCGTAGTGCTGTGGCCATTGGCATGCCGGAGTGCACCCCGAAAGCACGTGCTTCGTAAGAAGCTGTGGCAACCACGCCGCGCCGATCGGTGCTGCCTCCCACCACTACCGGTTTACCTTTTAGCGCCGGATTCAATACCTGTTCCACGGAGACAAAGAAGGCGTCTAGATCAATATGCATAACGGTTTTTAGTGGCATCTTTTACCCTTACGGCTAGTGGTTGGTTCCTTATATTAGCACAAATGTACTAATAAATATAGGGTAAAAGCTGACCAATAAATTTTAGGAAACTACCCTAACTTTTTCTTCAGTTATTCGTTTTAATAAGAGAAGACTGGAAGAGGAGGGGTGAAAATGAATGAATTACTAAGAAAGCTCGCATTCAAATTACGCTGGCTGGCCATGTCGGACCGGAAACGCTACGCGTATCTCTGGTGCCGCACAGAAGAACATTTGAAATGAAGCTAAACCAACAAACTTAAAGCCCTAGAATATGGATAAAACAAACACCCCCGGCGCCCACCATATGCGCCAAACCGATTCTGGGGCTTTTTGTTATCTGCCGCTTGCCGGCTTCTCCGCGCATCTGCCATAACAATTCCGCAATCTGCCCTACCCCTGTCGGCCCGATGGGGTGCCCCATAGAAATCAAACCCCCGCTGGTGTTCACCGGAATCCGGCCGTTGATCGCAGTCGCACCGCTCTCAATCAGTTTTCCGCCTTCACCCATAGGGCATAAACCCAACGCTTCGTAATAGAGGATTTCTTCAATAGTGGCGGCATCATGCACTTCCACCAGATTCAAATCTTTCGGACCGACTCCCGCCATTTCATAGGCTTTGGTCGCTGTGATTTGCGTCATCTCCACCAGGGGATCCACAGAGGCATTGCCGGTACACACGGAAGCCAATACTCTTGGCGAAGGCTTGGAGGTATACTTTGTTGCTACTTCTTTGGCGCAGAGAATCACTGCCGCCGCTCCCTCATCCCAGGGGCAGCAGTGCAAAACGGTCAGTGGGTCGGCAACCATCCGGGCATTGAAAACCTCTTCCATCGTCACCGCTTTTTGATAATGGGCATAAGGATTCAGGCTGCCGTTAAGATGGTTTTTTACGGAAACCATGGCCATTTGTTCCACGGTGGTGCCGTATTCCTTCATATGGCGGTGGGCGCGTTCTGCGAACCCCCGCATCATCGAGGTATTCGCCGGGGCTTTTACGGTTTCTTTCTGGGTTTCGTCAGGTTTGGTCTGCCGGTAAGCCCTTAATTTATCCACCCCCACAGCCAGCGCGACATCATGCGCTCCTGAGGCGATGGCGAGATAGGCTTCGCGGAAGCCGGCATTACCGCTGGCGGAAGCGTTTTCGATATTGGTCATTGTCATGCCGTTGGCACCGATATGCCAGCCAAGAATATGCCCGGCGGCGTTGCCCAGATTGGCGTTTGAGCAATAGCCGACTTCGATGTCCGCCCAGGGCACGCCGGCGTCTTTCAGGGCATTGTTGACAGCTTGCATCCCCATGGTGGTAAAAGGGGTTTCGGGATAAATGCCGTAGCGGTACAAGCCGGCCCCCAGCACAACCACTTCTCTTACCGGTCTTTTGTTAACCATAAATTCTCCCCATTTGTCGTCAAGGTAATTGTACCATTCAGGTCAGTACGGTAGATATGTTCTTGTCCGATTATTCCGCTCAATCTGAGGAGCGTTTCTTTGGCAGGGTGCCCGTATTCATTATTCGCGCCCACGGAAATGACGGCGATCACTGGCTCAACAACCGCCAGGAATTCGCCGCTGGTACCATACTCCGAACCGTGGTGCGGCACCTTTAAAACCGTGCTTTTTAGCGGCGCCCGTGACATCAATAGTTCGGTTTCCGTTGTAGCACTGATATCCGCGGTAAAAAGAAAACTCACTTTGCCATCGCTCAGCCTCAGAACGATCCCTTCGTTATCCAGGCTATCCCCGTCCAACGATTCAGGCGCGTGTATGATGTCCAATGAAATGCCTCGGTCAGTCAGGTTAATTGTCTGCCCGGTTTGCGCGGATGTGACCTTGATCTTTTTACTCGTTACCAACTCTTCCCATTCCAGCCATAAAGGCGAAACCGAATTCGTCATCGGTTCCAACACCTGCTGCACACGGTATTTGCTGACCGCATCGATCAAGCCGGTCAGGTGGTCGGCGTGGGGGTGGGTCACAATCACCAGCTCGATCGTACGGTCCCAGAAAGGCATTTTTTTACCTAACTCGCGGTTCAACGCCTGGCGGCTCGGGCCGCCGTCGATCAAGATATCCTGATTGCCCATCTGTATGAGAATAGCATCACCCTGTCCCACGTCCAGATAACTGACGTGTAAATCTTTATCCGGTAACGTGAAGACAAAAGCGGTTGAAAGCACAACCAGCACTGTCAAAGGCGGCAGAACCCATTTTAGAGGTATTCTTGATAGAGAATAGAAAAAACGGTTTTGCCATGCTAACGACTTTTTACTTCGATGAGCAAGAAGGACGACTGCTGTCAGTATTACAAAATACCCGATGACCACCAATGGATGAATGCTGCTGGTTTGTAGAGCTGCCGCCGGCAGTTTCGCCAAAGAATCGATTACCGCCAGCATGTAAGACAGGAAAAGCCAGGCGACCCATCCTAACACGGTGCCGAGTGGTAAAAAGATTAACCCGCCAATGGCTGAAAGGGCGCTGAAAAGCATAATTGCCGGTAGCACCGGCAATATTAACAGGGTCGCCACCGGCGAGACTATTGAAAAAACACCGAAATAACGCGCGAGTAAAGGCCAGACTACGAGTGTTACCCCCAGTGTCACGGAGAAACTATCGGTAATCCATTTCAGAGAAGTGGCCACAATGCCTTCTTCTCCGGCAATTGTCGTCACCAGGTTTTTCCCTGTATTCTGTAAGTACGGCACGACATAAACTAGAGCCAGCATCGCCAGGAAGCTCAACTGGAAAGACACATCCCACAAAACCCGGGGAGTGATAGCGGTCATAATACCTGCCGCCAACGCCAGGCCGGTCATGAGGCTGTGCTGCCTGCCCAGCAGATCGGCGCAGAGGAACAGGGAAACGATAAAAGCCGCTCTGACCACCGGCGGCTCAACCCCTGTCAGTAAGGCGTATGCCCAAATGGCTGTCAGCGCCAGCCAGATGTAGACCTGCCGCCGTTTACCGAAAAGCCAGGCGCCGGTGGCGACGAGTATCCCTGATAGAATATTCAGATTCACCCCGGAAATTGCTAGGATGTGAGTTGTGCCGGTAATAGTGAAATTTTTTTGTAACGCCGGCGGTATGTTCCCGCGTATCCCCAACAAAATACCTTGCGCTAGAGAAGCCTGCGGTTCAGGCAATACTTCAGCCAGTTTCTGAGCTAGTGTTACACGTATTTTATAAATCGACCCAAGTAAGGAGAAGCCCTGGTGGCGTTCTACACTGGTGACCTCGGGAAAAACGGCTAACGAGAAAATGCCTTGATCAGCGAGATAACCCGGATAATCGAACTCATCCACTTGCTGCGGGGTGGTAAGCGTGCCTTGTATCGTTAAGCTATCGCCATAGGCATATTCGGGGTAAAGTGACGCGAAGACCAACACTTTTCCTTCGCTGGTTTGCCATATATCGGCGGATTTGATACCGGTGACTTTCAATATAATTTGGGCATAAGTATCACGGATATCGGGAGCGGCAGATACAGTACCCCTGATTTCCACTACGCCTTTATCTGTATAGTTTTGCGCCGTTTGATTGGCGTTTATCGTCGCTGCCGAATCGTACCGGACTGCGCCGCCCAACAAGGCAAACAGGCAAACACAGGCAAGGGTGATTTGTTTACGGTGTTGACGGAAAAAGAACACTAACAAAAACGGCAATAATCCCGGTAATAACGCCCACAAAGGTAACTTAAGAAAACTACCGATAAATATACCCGTCAGCCATGCAATGCCGCTATATACCAGTAACAAACAGGACTCCTCTTAATCGGTCACCGTGATCAATTCTTTGACCTCATCGTAGAGCTTTTGACTGAAACCGGCTATTTTCATAATGTCAGCAGTGGTTTTGAATGGCCCATTCGTTTCACGGTAAACCACGATTGCTTGCGCCCGTGTAGCGCCGATACCGGGCAAAGCCTCCAGCAGCCAGGCATCGGCGGTATTGATGTTCACTTTTTGAGGGGAAGCTCCTAGTCCTTGAGAAATAACAGTAAGTTTTAGTGAATCCGGTTGAGCACCCACAACGCCACCCGCCGCTGCCAGCAGGCTGTCCACCGAGTCATCAGACTGGAAAGGGTAAATACCAGGACTGGTCACACTGCCGCTGATCGTAACAAATCCGCTAACCGGATTATCCGAAGGTAAAGTGATTTCCAGCGGACGGGGAGGCTGGTAGCGGGATAAGATGATACCGCTGGTTATCCCGAGAATCACCAGCAGAACCAAAATGGCGAAAATCCCCCATCTTGACTGGGGCGCGGGTTTAACATCCGGCAAAATATAACTCCCTTGCGATAAATGTTTTATCACATCATAGAGATGTTCACGGGGCGTGTCAATATTTTTGACAAACCGTTTCACATTGACTATGATGGCAGCACGCCGGTGTTTCCAGAAAGCGGGAGGTTAAAATGCCTGATAATGAAGTCTTGATTTACGAGAAAAAATTCGATGGCAAGGTAGTAGTGATGACGATGAACCGTCCGGATGCCGGAAATTCGCTTAATCGTCCCCTTTCCAATGCGCTATCCGAAGGCTGGGAAAGATTTCAGGCAGATAAAGATGCCCGCGTAGCAATCTTGACCGGAGCCGGAGAAAAGTTTTTTTGCGCCGGGGCGGATTTGAAAGAAACCACCCAGGAACGCACCGGACAAACGGTTCTGGTTCCCGTAAAGCGTCCCGGGATAGTCGACCCGCTGCCGGAATCCTTACGCCTTTGGAAGCCTACAATTGCCGCCATAAATGGTTACGCGGTAGCGGCCGGGTGGTATATGGCGCAACAATGCGATATCAGAATTGCATCAGCTCACGCCGAGATGGGCATCGCTGAGGCACGGTGGAACATGCCGGCGGCTTGGATCAGTATGATGACCCGGCAAATGCACATGGGGCACGCGTTGGAAATTGCCCTCTGGGGAGACAAGAGAATCACGGCGCAGCGCGCTTACGAGATCGGTTGGGTGAATCGGGTCGTGCCAAAAGAAAAATTAATGGCGGAAGCGTTGGATTGGGCGGAAAGAATGCTTTACATGGCGCCCCGGGCGGTGCGTAACTTCAAGCAAATCATTTATCGGACGCATACTATGGCCACCGAGGAAGGCTATGCCTTGGCGCTGGCTATTGAGCAGAATCTGGTGGGTATGGCGGACTCAATCGAAGGGCCGAAAGCTTTCAGCGAGAAACGGAAACCGAATTTCCAGGATAAATAGCTCGAAGCGAACAGAGGTCAGCTTTCAGCGGTCAGCTATTAGCGACAAGTACCATATGAGCATAATTTGGTCAGCGATTGCCGGTTCATTTAGATATTGATACCGGCTGATGACTCCTAATTCGCCCCCCTGTTTTTGATAAAAACGGCAAGCAGGCACATTGATGTTCTGAGTTTCGACCGATAGCTGCGAACAGTTTCTTTCCTTCGCCCATTTCACCGCGGATCTGAACAAAGCACTGCCAATGCCCTTTCTCTTGTACTCAGGTAGAACACGTATATCCCATAACGCCGCTAAATCATTGCGTCCAAAAAGCATGTGTACGCCTGGTGTGTTATAAGCTACCGCGGCGCCTCCGATAAGAGACCCATTGATAGTTGCGGTAAAAAGTCCCCAGTTAGCGGTTTGGAAATTGGTTAACCATCTCGTTGGGCCTTCTTTATCCAATGCATCATAATCGAATTCATATGGTTGGGGAACAGCTTCTTCTCGCAGGATTATACCGCCAAGTCCGCAGTTCACATGTTCAGGAACAAAACGGGAAGTCACGGTCACTTTCATGGGGATTTTGCCGTAATCGATCAATTGTGACCGGGTCAGGCTGGAAATTGAAATGGTGATTTCCAACGGATTCGTTCCCTCCGGACCCTGACGGCTGAAAGCTGAGTGCTCTTAACTCATCCCGCGCAGGGCTTTTCTGACATCGCCTTCCATCAACGGGTCGATCACCGCCACGATCTGGTCTTCGGCCATAATTACCGTCGTTGGGCTGGGCACCACCGGTTTTTGGGCTTTCCGAATTATCAGGGTTAATATCGTACCGGCGGGGAAATTGATATCCTTGATTGCTTTGCCTACCGAGGCGGCGCCCTGCGGTATTTTCACTTCCACGATCTCCAGCCCTTTGTCCCGGATTTCGTGCAAGTGGGTCACGGGGTGGGTCGGCACCACATCGGTAATTTGTTCCAGTATCACATTGGTGCTGCTGATCGTAATATCGATGCCCAATTTCTTGAACAATATTTCGTTGCGCGGGTTACGGATGCGGGCGATGGTCCGGGGCACATTGAACTTGTGCTTGGCCACCTGGCAGGATACCAGGTTATCGCCGTCATCGCCGGTCACGGCAATCAACATGTTGGCGCGCGCCGTGCCGACCTCGGCTAACAAAGAGGTTTCGCAACCGTCGCCGCGGACGCAGATACTGCCGAGTTCTTCGTTGATAATATCGCAATATGCCTGACTTTTCTCGATTACGAGCACTTCATGCCCTTCTTCCAAAAGGGCTTTGGAGAGATAATAACCCACCCTGCCGCCACCAACGACAATGATATACATCTTACCCCTCCAGCTTCTTCTTGAGAATATCCGCGAAAATGACAGTCGGGCTGATAGATTCAAGCCCCAGGCTCTCATATAGTTCCTGCCTGAGGGGATCGTAAATACGGCAGATCACCCGTTTGACGTTGAAGGTATGCTTGGCAATTTGTGAAGCCAGGATGTTGCGGTTATCACCCTGGGTGATCGCAAAGAAGGCGTCCGCCTGTTCGATGCCGGCTTTTCTTAAAGCATCTTCATCTATGCCGTTGCCTACCAGGGCTTTGCCTTTAAAACCCGCCGGTAACCGCCGGAAACTGTAAGAATCGAGGTCGAGGACGGTGATATTATGCCCTTCGGCATCCAGTAAACCGGCCAGCGTTGCCCCCACTCTGCCACAACCCATAATTACGATTTTCATATTCTCCCTCACTCCGGCTGAGACTGTTGGTATAGAATCACCGGACAAGGCGCGTTTTTCAGCACGTAGGGCGTTACATTCCCCATGCTGAATTGTCCGAATTGGCGTTTGTAGGTCAAGCCCATAACAATCAAATCGATTTCCCGCTCAACGGCTTCATCCACGATGCTCGGTCCGGCGTTACGGGCTTGCAGCAGGTCGGTTTCAATTTCACATCCCTGGGCGAGGGCGGTTTTTTCCGCTTGGGTAAGGATATTTTCCGCTTTTCTCACTTCCCCGGCCAGTTCAGCATCCAGCGGCAGCGAGCGTTCGATGGGGATAACGTGCAATGCCAGAATCTTCGCCTTTTCCTTGCGGGCAAGGCGGCAGGCTAATTTAATCGTTTCCACATCCACTTCGCTGCCCACCACCGGCACCAGGATTTTATGAAATTCCATCTCTATTCGCTTTTACAGTCCTTAAAAATAACAACTCATTATATGCTGACTTTTCATGTGATTCAACGTTTATTTTACGCCTATTCTACCGCGTATTTTGATACAACAGAGCCAGATCGTCCGCAGGAGGCCGCGGTGCATCCGCCGCCGGCGCAACCGTCTATCGCCGGGGTGAGAAGATGGTACTTCCTGAAAACGCTCTCTGCTGATCATCACTTCTGTTCTACTTGAAAAACCAACTCCATATTATAACACCTTTAAAAATACCATTAAGGTTGATATTAAGGAGTTTTTTCATTTTGAAGGGAAGATGACATGGTGTTGCCATTTTTCGAGCGTGGCAGGAAAATCGGAACGGAAATGGGCACCGCGGCTTTCTTCGCGCAACAATGCGGCCTCTGCCATTAGGCGACCAGTTGTGACCATGTTATTCAGTTCGTGGGTGGCTTTATCCACTGGCGCAATGATTTGTTTCTGCCAGTCAGACAAGATAGAGGTTGCTTCGGTCAGGCCTTCTTTGTTTCTAATAATGCCTACCTTGTCCCACATCAAGGATTGGAGGTTTTTTAAGGTCAGCGGCATATTGTTAATTCTGGTTTTCGGCGCGCGCAAGCTGGTGTAACGGTCTGCGGGTTTGACAGCTAATTTTTCCGCTTTGCCGCTGATCGTCCTTTCCAGAATCCGTTTGCTGAAGACCAGCACTTCCAGCATGGAGTTAGATGCCAGCCGGTTGGCGCCGTGAACGCCGGTACAGGCTGTTTCACCCGTGGCAAACAGTCCGGGAAGATTGGTTTCTCCCCAGGTATTGACTCTCACCCCACCCATCATATAGTGCGCCGCCGGGGCAACCGGTACCAATTCCTTGGTGATATCCAGCCCGTTATCCAGACAATAGCGGTAAATATGCGGGAAACGGGTGGTGGTGAGACTACGCGGCAGGTGAGTGACATCGATATAGACATGGTCGGACTTGGTTTTAATCATTTCGTAGAGTATGCTGCGCGCCACCACATCACGCGGTGCCAGTTCGGCTTCAGGTGTGTAATCCAGCATGAAACGGCGTTTTTCAACGTTCCTGAGAATGCCGCCCTCGCCGCGTACGGCTTCGGTGATCAGGAACGGTTCGACACCGGGCATATTCAAGCAGGTGGGATGGAATTGCAAAAATTCCATATCGGTAATCTGCGCCCCCGCTTGATAAGCTAACGCAATACCATCGCCGGTGGCGATTTCGGAGTTGGTGTTGAACTTAAACAGTTTGCCGCCGCCGCCGGTAGCCAGTATCAGATATTTGCATTCGAATTCTTCGGCAAAACCGCTGACGCAATCCATGACGCGCACACCCTTGACAATGCCGTCTTCGAGCAGGATATCGGTGGCCAGGTATTGTTCCAGCACTTTGATATCGGTAGCGCGGACACGGTTGCTGAGCGTCACTTCGATGTGTTCGCCGGTGGCGTCACCGCCGGCATGTAGGATCCGCGGCACGCTGTGCGCGGCTTCCGTGGTGAGGGTAATTTTACCGTCTAGAGTATCGAACGGCACGCCGTAATCCACCAGATCAGAAATTCTATCGGGAGCTTCGGTGGTGAGAATACGCACCGCTTCTTCATCGCAAAGACCGGCGCCGGCTTCGATAGTATCTCGGAAATGCAGCGCCGGGGAATCATTGGCGCCGATGGGCGCGGCGATGCCGCCCTGCGCGTGGCGGGTATTGCAATCCTGTATATGCCCTTTGGTAACTATCAATACCGAGCCGAACTGTCTCGCCTGCAAGGCCGTGTACAGACCGGCAATACCGCTTCCTACCAGGACATAATCGAAGTAAGGCATATTCTCAATCTCCCGAATGGATAAAAGCTCCTACCGGTTTTTTCTGACCCGGTAGGAGCCTATTTTGTTATCGATCCAGATCCCCGGAAATGATCCCGAACTCTTAACAGCGAAAGCTCAGGCCTATTTTACCTCAGCGGTTTCTTCCGTGACCTTGCTGGCGATAGCAGATTTGATGAAGCGCATCGTAGTGCCGGATTCAACTTTGATGGTGATGCTGTCTTCAGTCACGTTCTCTACCGTGCCGTACAAACCGCCGATGGTGATCACACGGTCGCCACGCTGGATTGACTGCATCATTTTCGTGTGCTCCTGCTGGCGTTTGCGCTGCGGGCGGATGGTGAGGAAATACATCATGACGAAGAGCAGGACGATGAAACCGATCATAACGAGGAAACTCTGTGTAGAGCTGGCGCTGGATGAAGTGGAAGTCCCATCGGTGGTCGTCGGGGCGCAACTGGCCAACGCCAAAACGGTAGCGATCAACCCGGCCACCAAGCCCATCGATAATAATACTTTCTTTCGCAAAATCTTTGCCTCCTTAAGCTATCTCGCATGTCCCCTGCAATGACCAGGGGCTGGTGCGTTCTATTCTAATACTAACTAATTTGCCGTGCCAATCGGCGGTGTCTCTAAAGAATACTATTTTATCAGTTCTCGTCCGCCCGTACCACTTTTCACCTTCTCTTCCCTCTACCAGGACCTCGACGATATTATCCTGTAATGTCGCGTTGATTTGCCCGCCGATCTCCTCCTGAAGCTGTTCGATGATGTGTAACCGCCGTTTTTTTTCGGCGGCGGAGATATCATCCGGCATTTCACGCGCGGCGATGGTACCCGAACGGGGCGAATAAGCGGCCACATGCACCGCGTCTAATTTCAATTCTCTTAAGAGGTCAACGGTTTCCTGAAATTGCGCAGCAGTCTCATCAGGAAAACCCACGATGATATCGTTGCTCAAAGCTACTCCCTTTATCTTAGCACGGATTTCTGCAACGAGTCGGCGGTAGTCGTCTGCGCGGTAGCCCCGGCGCATATTTTGCAGCACCGTGTCACTCCCCGCTTGAATGGGGATGTTGAAAGCAGGGCACACTTTTGGCAAGTTTGCCACAGTTTCGATAAGATGAAGACTCATATCTTTGGGATGATTGGTCAGGAAGCGGATGCGCCATAAGCCTTCGGTAGCCTGCAATGCGGTCAATAACTGCGCCAGGTCCGGTTTGTCCGGCAAATCCTGCCCGTAGGAGTTGACGTTTTGCCCCAGTAAAGTCACTTCACGGGTGCCGCGTTCAACCAGTGCCTGCACTTCGCTCACGATTTCCGCCAGCGGGCGGCTTTTTTCCCGTCCGCGGCGGTAGGGCACAATGCAGTAGGCGCAGAAATTATTGCAGCCCTGGATGATTGGCACATAAGCGGTGACGCCCGGTTTTTCCGGTATCGCCCGCCGCCAATCCTCGATGTTTTGCCATGGAGGAGCTTCGCCGGGTTTGAAGAAATAGTCCACATACGGGAAAGACTTGCTCATTTGTGCCGGATTAGCGTCCACCCAGCAGCCGGTGACCGCCAGTAACATTTGCGGATTGGCTTTTTTGAAGGTTCTTAACGAGTGTAACTTGTTTACCACCCGTTCTTCCGCGTGCTGCCGCACGACGCAAGTATTGAGGATGACCAAATCTGCTTCATCCGGGTGGATGGTTGGTTGCATTCCCTTTTGGCTGAAGAGGCTGGATAGCCTTTCCGATTCGGCTTTATTCATCTGGCATCCGATGGTCCAGATATAGTAATAAGACATAGATTAATTGTACTGGTTTTAAGCAGGATTTGGTAATTGCCCAATTGTTGTCCCCGCGAAAGTGGGGATCTTTCCTCCGTCATTCCTGCGCAAGCAAGAAGTTATTACAAAATAGTTCGTTGAGCGTCAGTGTGCTTTCTACATTCCGGCTCTAATCATTTCGAAGTATTGGTTTTTGGTTGTGTTCCCATCTCGGACACGATTTCACTGGTGTAGGTGTTGCCGCCCAGAACATAAGTTATTTTTTCACCCAGTTTCACACCTTCGTGGCCGAGTATGAAATCAATTGCTTCATGGTGGAATTTACTGCTGCCTGTTTCGGTGGAGAAACTGAAATTGACTTCGTCGCCGGGATGAATTCCGAAAAGGCTCAAAGGAAACGCGCACAGTACATAGTCGTTACCAGCGCCGCCGGCGACCATCCCTGCCCCTGTCAACGTCTTGTAAATAGTTTCCCCGGTGGCATCCATCGCTTGGGGAGATAACATGGTGTTCAACCCGATATCAGGTTTCGCGGCGGCGATTCTCTCTCCGTCACCATATTCGGTCACAAAAGATACAATCCCGGCGAGTGTCGCGGAATCCTCTTTACCATACTGGTTATGGAATGTGAACTGTTCTACTTTGGCTAATGTAGACCATAACAGGTCGTCGTTATACAATATACCCTTTTTGGGAAATTCGCCCCAGAACTGGAAATTAAAATATATATAGTTGTCGTCGGCCCCGAAAGTAACGCTCCGGAATTCTGTCCACGGAAGCGGATACGGGTTGGAGTTGTCAAAACGGCCGTCGCCCTGGATCGTACCCTGAGGAACCGGGAAATAATCTCCCTGAGGGTCTTCTA
>JAQTOJ010000021.1 GCA_028713395.1 Dehalococcoidales bacterium
GAGATCATTGATCCCGCGGAAACCCGGCTCAAGCTGGCCGCGACACTGGAATTGCTCATTAATAAAGTAGAAAGTCAGCCGAACCGCGAACACGGCATCATGCCGGTATAAAGTAAGAATTTATCCTTTTTCGGTTTGTTACGGAGTCGGGGATATACTCTCTGGGCAATAATCTGCTCTATCTGGATTCCATTCCAGCTTGATGTAGGGTTTGCCGCTTAAACTGAGATAGGAAATAAGCCCGGATCGGCTTTTCTGTTTCATAATTTCCCCAGCTTCTTTCGCTCCATCCTCACGAAAGTGGGGATCCAGAAAATGGGGTAATATAATCAGGATTATGAAGGATTATTGTGTGTATATCCTAGCTAGTAAAAGGAATGGTACTTTGTATATAGGCTCGACCAGCGATTTGTTAGGACGAGTGTATGCCCATAAAAATGACCTTGTTGATGGTTTCACCAAAAAATACCAAGTGCATATGCTAGTATATTTCGAAGCGGGCGGCACTAGCGAATCCGCCCCTCTGCGAGAAAGACAAATAAAGAAATGGAACCGTAAATGGAAAATCGAACTAATCGAAAAGAATAACCCTGAATGGAAAGATCTCTACGGGGAGCTCTTGTAATCTGATTCCACCTGGATTCCCGTTTTCACGGGAATGGGTCTTCATAGAGATTAGTTTTAATCGTTTTCCATCTCCAATAATGTTGTCCATCCCCACTTCTTTCGTTCCATCCCCGCTTCTTTCTTTCCATCCCCACGAAAGTGGGGATCCAAAAATAAATAAAAAACAATATCCCCGTACCCTGATCATCAAATTACCAGTTCCCCACCGTAAAAATATGTTATCATTACTTCATCTCAAATAATGTATTTTTCGTGGTTAAATATCTGGAGGTAAATTGCTCTACATTCTTTCCGGCGAGGATGAATTCTCCGTCTCCCTGGAACTGGAACGCCTGAAAAATAGCGCCGGCGATCCGACCATGCTTTCCACCAACACCAGTATCTTCGAAGGCGGTCAGATAAACTTCACCGAACTGAAAATCGCCTGTGAAACCGTGCCCTTTTTATCTGATAAAAGACTGGTCGTTGTTTACGGTCTGCTGGAAAAGTTCGCCGTGAAAAGCGGCGGCGCCCGCGGCAGCGGTAAAAAAACTGAAAACCAGACCGCTTCCCACGAAATGTACGCCGAACTGCTCAACCACCTGCCGGACTCGACTCTTTTAATCCTCATTGAGCATGATGTCAAAGAAAACAATCCCCTCTTTAAGTTAATATCATCCTCGGCCACCCACAAAATCTTTCCGGCATTGAAAGCCCAGGACCTCCACCAGTGGGTCAACCAGCGCGTCTCCGATGAAGGCGGTTCCATCAACCCTAACGCCGTCAGACTGCTCGCCCGTCTCATCGGCAGTAATCTCCGTGTCATGTCCAGTGAAATCAATAAATTGGTGCTTTACGCGGACGGCCGCCGCATCGAGGAAGATGATATCAACCAACTCGTGGCTTACACCCAGGAAGTCAGCGTCTTCGCCATGGTGGATGCTATTGTTGAATTCAACCTGCAAAAAGCCGAATCGCTGATGCAGCAGCTTTTGAAAGAAGGCGAATCACCTGTCGGGCTGTTGGCTATGCTCAACCGCCAGATGCGCCTCATCGTGCGGGCACGCGAACTGAAAGGTCAAAAACTGCCTGATATGGAAATCCGTTCCCGTCTGGGTATCGGCCATGATTTTGTCCTCAGAAAAACCCTGGAGCAGGCGCAACGCTATACCTTGCCCCGCTTGCGCCAGGTCTACGACCAGTTGCTTGAGGCAGACATCGCTCTCAAAACCAGTAAGTATGAAGGCGATCTCGCCTTGAATATCCTCGTTGCCGAATTGTGCTATTCCGATACCAAGCCGGTCACCGCGCCTAAAAACCTATCCAAATCCAGAGGTGAATCATGGCGGGTAAAATAGCGCTGGTGGATTTTTACAAATGCAAACCCGAACTGTGCGAGCACGGCAAATGTAAAGCCGCCCAAGCCTGCCCGCGGCGGTTGCTCAAACAGGAAAAGCCATTTGAACCCCCGATGGCCGATCCCTCCATTTGCCGCGCCTGCGGTGATTGCGTCCGTGCCTGCCCGCAGAAAGCCGTCAAAATCGTTACCATTTAGTTTTGAACCTCATCTCATCATGATGTCATGGCACAGGCGTCCTCACGTGGATATTTTGATCCCATACCGGATCAAGTCCGGGATCCAGAGTTCTCGGCTCGTCTTTGCGAGGAGAATCTTTCACTCATACTCGACGAAGCAATCTAAAGCCGGCGTGCCATTCACCCCGTTGCCAAGTCATATTTAGGCTCGCCATACCCTGGATCATTCTGAGAAACGAGGTACCGTTTGTCTTTAGTGTGGTCTCATTGAGTGGTAAGAGCTAGCGTGAGGGTGTCACCCTGCCGCTTACCGTCGTTACGAGTCCGCCTGAGGCGGGCGACGCGGCAATATCATGATTGAATATTCCTCTCTTCTGCAAGTCCTATAAAAAAGAGAATGGACACTGTGAAGTGTCCATTCTCTCATTGCAATTTCAGTATGTTAGACTATTTGCCGATGCGGAACATTTTGGTTCCACAGGACGGGCAGACGCCCTGGGTCGCCGGCTTGCCGTTCTTCATCGTGATAGCTTTGGCGTTTTTCATTTCTTTCTTGGCGCGACATTTCACGCAATAAGCCTGCATTGAGTTCTCCCTCCTTATGTTATTTGAAGTTGATATTAAACCATTCAGGCACGCTTGTCAATAGGTTTGAGCCTGATTTTTGTCACATTTAAAAAATATTTTGAGCCTGATTAGCCGTGAACCAGTACTAAAGAGTGGTGTTTACTCATATTTTTGGTAATTGCGAGCCTGTTTATGATAAGATAATTAGCCTGAAGAGGTGGTTAAAATGACGCGCATTTCCCGCCAGCAACCCGAGCAGATCACAGAAGCCGAGGTCGCCCTTTATTGGGATAAAAACGCTGACCTCTGGACCGAACAGGTGCGCCAGAACCTCGATGCCTTTCGGGAACACTTCAATAATCCCGTTTTCCTGCAATTCATCGGAGATATCAAAGGCAAAACCGCCCTGGATGCCGGCTGCGGTGAAGGCCATAACACCCGTATCTTCGCCCGGCTGGGCGCGAAGATGACCGGCATTGATATCTCCCCGAAGCTGATCGCCCACGCCCGTGAGGCTGAAAAACGCGAACCGCTCGGTATCCGTTATGAAGTCGCTTCCTTCTCCGATCTCTCCATCTTCCCGGATGCCTCATTCGATTTAGCTCTATCCACCATGGCGCTGATGGACAGCCCTTCCTTTGAAGGCGCCGCCCGGGAAATCTACCGCGTACTCAAACCCGGCAGCGATTTCTTCTTCAGTATCACCCACCCTTGTTTCGTGACCCCCGGCTTCGGCTGGACGGCATTCCAGGACGATCCTAACATCAAACTGACAGTCTCCGAATATTTTTCCAAAAAACAGTGGGTGGAAAGCTGGCGCTTTTCCCAGTTGCCCAAACCGGAAGATGTGCCCGAATTCGTCGTACCGAGTTTCGGCCGCACTCTCTCCGATTACATCAATCCCCTCATCAAGACCGGCTTCACCCTTAAAGAACTCAGCGAACCGCGTCCTTCGGCGGAATTGTGCCGCCAGCACCCCTTCCTCACCAAGTGGCGCAAGACCGCCGCCATCTTCCTCCACGTTCATTGCCGCAAAGAATAGATCGTCTTCTCCCCCTTTAGCAAAGGGGGATTCAAGAGGGATTTGATGAATCCTGTCATTATCCGTCCCTTTACCATTGTAGACTATGATAATGTTATTGCCCTGTGGCACGAGGCGGGCTTGCATTATCGCGCCACGGGACGCGATAGCCGCCGCCGGATAGAAAAGGAAATCCAACAAAACACCTGCCTTTTTCTGGTCGCTATAACCGGCGGACGAGTCATCGGCACGCTGCTGGCGACACAGGATGGACGCAAAGGCTGGCTACACCGGCTGGCGGTGGCAAAGGATTACCGTCGTCAAAAGATCGCGCAGAAACTGATCGCCGCGGCGGAAAACCATTTTACCAATCTGGGGATCGATGTCATTGCTTGCCTCATCGAACCGGGGAACGCCGCTTCACAGGCGTTCTTCGGAAATTCAGGCTATGAAAAGTCCGACATCCTCTACTATTCCAAGAGAAAGAACGCTGGCAGCTAGCTGCCAGTAGCCAGTCCCTGATTGCTGACAGCTTCGTCTCCTTGACCTCACCTACGCTCGCATCGTATAATTATATCTGTTAGCGTTACATCCATCCGTGCCTGTATTTTCTTTCCACCGGATAAATTAATAGGGTGAATTTTGCGCTAAATACTTACTATGATGCAAATAAACGTCGCCCAACTCTTAAAGTCGGAAGTCGGTGTTACCCGGCAGCACACCGTTGACGATGTTATCACTGTAGAGGGTGGCACTTATCCGGTCAAAGGTGAAGTCACACTTACCAACATCGGTAAAAAAATTCTAGTGCAGGGTAAGCTCATCGCCAAGGCCGATCTTAATTGCGGACGCTGCCTCCGTCCTTACCAGTCCAACCTGCCGCTGAAAGTCGAGGCGGAGTTTTATCCCTCAGTGGATGTTGTCACCGGTTTCAAGCTGGCCGAACCGGAAGACGACGAAGCATTTAAAATCGATGCCCAGCACACTCTTGACTTGAGCGAAGCAATCCGTCAGTATATATTATTGGCGCTACCGATGAAACCCTTGTGCCGAGAAGACTGCGCCGGTATTTGTCCCACCTGCGGCAAGGACTTGAACCAGGGTAAATGTGAGTGCCCCCCGGCGGTGATAGATTCGCGCTGGGCGGAACTGTTAAAATTGAAAAAGAACATTCGTGTGACCGAAAAAGGTGCACGCGGTAAAAAAGGAAGTAAATAAGATGGCTCCACTACCTAAGCGAAAATACCCCAAAGCCCGTCAGGGTGAACGGCGTCAGCACCTCGGTTTAGCGGTACCCGCGATGATGGAATGCCCGCAGTGCAAATCCCCCAAACGTCCCCATCATGTTTGCCCGGTCTGCGGCAGTTATGACGGTCGCGAAGTCATCGCTGTCAAAGCCGCCAAACCCAAGAAAGCTTCCTAACTAATTTTTCGTAGTACGTGCCCCGGTTCTCCGGGGCATTGCTGTTTTCTTTTTTACCCTTTTTCTCATGTTGCGGTGTTTTTCCATAATCTGTAAACTGTATTGAGCACACTCTTCTTCCTTTACAAGAGAGGATACAGATGAGGGGGTTAACGGTTATCTAGTGGCTCATTAGCAGTAGTAGGTGCCGTTTTTACGCCTCTCCCCTTAGTAAGGGGAGATACAGAGGGAATTGTTATCCCGGACTCCCAGCTCCCCTGAGAAGGAGGAAGCCTTGAACAAAACGGCTATCTGCCACCTCCTCGGCATCGAATATCCCATCATTCAGGGCGGTATGGCGCATGTCGGCACCGCGGAACTGGTTTCCGCCGTCTCCAACGCCGGCGCCCTCGGCATCATCGGTTGCGGTTATTACCGCCCCGATTGGGTCAGGGAGCAGATCCGCCTCACCAAACAAAAAACTTCCAAGCCTTTCGGCATCAATGTTCCCCTTACCTCCCCCTTCGTCAAAGCTGTCATCGATGTCATTCTTCAGGAAGGCGTCCCCATCATCACCACCGGCAACGCCAGTCCCGAACCATATATCGCCAGATTCAAACAAGCCGGTATGAAAATCATGCCCGTCGTCGCCAGCGTACACGCTGCCCGTCATATGGCAGAAATCGGGGCGGATGCTGTCGTCGCGGAAGGCATGGAATCCGGTGGGCATATCGGTGAAGTTACCACCATGTCCCTCGTCCCACAGGTGGTCGATGCCTTGAAAATTCCCGTGGTCGCCGCCGGCGGCATTGCCGATGCCCGCGGTCTGGTGGCGGCGTTGGCATTGGGCGCGCAGGGCATTCAGATGGGCACCCGTTTCGTTTGCAGCACTGAAGCCATCGCCCACATCAATTATAAAAGAAAAATCCTGGCGGCGGACGACCGCGGCACGACTATCACCGGTTACACCACCGGCTTACCCCTCCGCGCTCTTAAAAACCCCCTCACCGATCAATATAAAGCCCTGGAAGAAGGCGGCGCCAGCCGTGAGGAGCTCGCCCTTTTCGCGGAAGGCCGCATGCACCTCGGTATCATCGAAGGCGATACCGAAGAAGGCTCTTTACTTGCCGGTCAGATTGCAGGTATGATAAAAGACATTAAACCGGTGAAAATAATCATCGAAGAGATCGTCACCGGCGCGAATAAAATCATTGCAAATCTCAAATAAAAAATTGGTTATCGTGCACCTTGGTCAGCAGCAATTTGCCTGTGATCCCACCCGTCTTTGCGAGGAATCCCGATTCCATCGGGATGACGCGGCAATCTCAGGGTAGAGTGGATAGCACAGTAAAAATAATGTATGGAGTAAACAATGTCTGAAACTAAAAAAGTAGCCTATGTTTTCCCCGGTCAGGGCTCGCAAACCGTAAAGATGGGTAAAGACCTCTGGGAAACCTATGATAGCATCAAAGCCTTATTCAAACAGGCGGACGAAGCTGCCGGTTTTTCCTTGACCAAACTTATCTTTGAAGGACCGGAAGACGAGTTGCGCAAGACGATCAACGCCCAGCCGGCGCTCGTCACCATGAGTATCGCCTGTCTCCGGGCTGCTCAGGAAGTCGCCGGCGGCAAGTTGCCCGCGCCTGCCTTTGCGGCGGGTCACAGCCTGGGAGAATATTCAGCTATGGTCGCCGCCAATGCCATCGATTTCGCCACCGCCGTCCACCTCACCCGCGAACGCGGCCGCTTGATGTACGAAGCCGGCCTGAAACAACCCGGCGCCATGGCCGC
Organism: Dehalococcoidales bacterium; assembly: GCA_028713395.1. Lineage (GTDB taxonomy): Bacteria > Chloroflexota > Dehalococcoidia > Dehalococcoidales > Fen-1064 > JAQTOJ01. The sequence goes on from JAQTOJ010000021.1 coordinate 6,924, forward strand.
CGTCATGGGCATGGATGAAGCGGTTTTAAATGAAATTTGCCGGGAAACGGGTACCGTCATCGCTAATCTCAATTCCCCCGGACAGCTCATCATCAGCGGCGGCGCGGAAAATGTTGCCAAAGCCGCCGAATTAGCCAAAGCCAAAGGCTCACGGGTGATGCCCTTAGCTGTCAGTGGCGCCTTTCATTCGCCCCTTATGCAACCCGCCGTCGAGGGGATGGCGCAAGTGCTGGCCAAAGTGAATTTCCGAAATCCCTCTGTGCCGATCATCAGCAATGTCACCTCCCAACCGCTCACTTCTGCCAGCCAATTCCGGGATGAACTGCTCAAACAATTGACCTCCGGCGTGCAGTGGCAAAAATCGGTGGAATACATGGTGGCCCAGGGCACCAAAAACTACTATGAAATCGGCGCCGGTAAAGTCCTCGCCGGTTTGATCAAACGCATCAACAAGGAAGTTGAAGTCGTCAACCTGGGGGATGTCGCGGCGATTAAAACTCTAGCCGCTGTTTAGTTCATCCAGATTGTGAACTCTTGGTATACTGTATAAAAAATAAGAGGCTGCTCGTTAAAAAGCAGCCTCTTATTTTTGCGCAAGTATTAGAAAACCAGGGTTAACCAATTGCAATAAAGATGTTTTTCTTGAGCGAATAGTGTTCCAGCGCGACTTTATGGACTTCACGCCCGATGCCTGATTTTTTGTAACCACCGAACGGAGTGCCGGCAGGCGAATTCCCATAACAGTTGATGCACATTTTTCCAGTTTCGACCGCGCGCGCTACGCGTATTCCACAATCAATATTCTTTGTCCAGACCGCGCCCGCTAATCCGTATTCGCTATCGTTCGCAATTCTAATAGCATCCGCTTCATCTTTGAACTTAATGACGCAGGCGACCGGCCCAAAAATTTCTTCCTGCGCCACTCTCATCTTGTTATCGACATCGGCCAAAATTGTCGGCGCCATGAAAGCTCCTTTGTCCAAACCGTTTTCCGTCAAACGGTAGCCGCCGTATGCAACTCTGGCGCCTTCTTTCTTTCCGATTTCTACATAACTCAGAACCTTTTTCAATTGGCTTTCGCTGATCAACGAACCAAGGGTTGAGTCTTTCTCCCAGGGAATACCTACTTTCACTTTCTTATAAAACTCGACCATGCTGTTCACGAACTGGTCGTAAATCGCTTCATGGACCAGAATCCGGGAACCGGCGCTGCAAACCTGACCCTGGTTATAAATGATACCGAAAACAGCGCCCGGTAAAGCTCTTGCTATATCGCAATCCGGGAAAATGATATCCGCTGATTTTCCCCCTAACTCAAGAGTGGCGGGAATCAATTTTTTCGCCGCAGCTTCCGCCACCTGATACCCTACTTCGGTCGAACCAGTGAAGGCTAGTTTCTTGAAACCGTTATGATTGAGCATATAGTTCCCGGTAGTCGAGCCCTGCCCGGTGACAATATTGAAAACCCCGGGGGGCAGCACTTCGGAAATTAATTTCCCCAATTCCAAAAGGCTCAGCGATGTCATTGAAGAGGGTTTCATGACGATGGTATTACCGGCTGCCAGCGCCGGACCCAATTTCCAGCAAGCCATGAGGAAAGGAAAATTCCAGGGCACGATTTGCCCCACAACTCCAATAGGTTCGTTGAGAATCAGGCTTAAGCTTTTATCATCGATCATCACGGCCTTACCTTCTTCCCCACGAATCACGGAGGCAAAATAGCGGAAATGGTCAGCGCCAGTTGGAATGTCGCCGTAGGTTGTATCGCGGATTGGTTTACCAACATCCAATGTTTCGATCATCGCTAATTTCCCTACATTAGCATCGATTAAGTCCGCGATTTTGTTCATCATCCGGGAGCGTTGTTGGGGACTGGTGGTTTTCCATGTCAGGAAGGCTTTTTGGGCGGCTTTTACCGCCAAATCCACATCCTCGGCATTGGCTTCGACGCAGGTCGCAAGCAGCTCTCCGTTCGCCGGGCAATAAGACTCAAATGTTTTACCTTCTTTGCCATTTACCCATTTGCCATCGATAAGTAGTTGGTAATGGGCATCCATTGGTTTGTTCATCTGGTATTCTCCTGTTTTTCATTCTGTTGCCGGGACACCTCAGACTGGCAACGCAAGTTCAAAAGTGTATGCCTTTAATCCATACACTTTATAAAGCCATTATAGCATAGAGAGGTAATAATATACATATTTTTGCCTCTCTATGCAGGATAGGCTATCATTTAGCCATTGGTTTATCGTTATTTTTTGGAGTAGAAAATATGAAAACCCTGGTAGTTTATGATTCCGTCTATAAAAACACGGAAAATATCGCTCAGGCTATCGGCAGGGCTTTTGCCTCCGGGACGGTCAACGTAATGAAAGCGGATGGCGTAACACAGTCTGATCTAACCGGCATCAACCTGCTCATTGTTGGTTCACCGACTCAGGGTGGGCGACCCCTCCCCGCCATGCAAAAATTCCTTTCGGAAATTCCGGTTGGTAGCTTGACCAACATCAATGTAGCCGCTTTCGATACCCGTATGACCGGTGAAAAGACCGGCGCCGGGGTCCGTTTCATCGTGAAAATCTTCGGCTTTGCCGCCGGTCGCATCGCCACCGATCTACAGAAAAAAGGTGGTAAACTTGTAGCTCCGGCTGAAGGTTTTATCGTCGATGGCAGAGAAGGTCCGTTGAAATCCGGTGAATCTTCTCGTGCCACCACCTGGGCACAACAAATCGCCGAAAAGGTGCATTCTCATTAGTATAGAAGAGGCGAAAACCACCGCCATTATGCTATAATGTGCTCAAGAATTAACGACGCTGCGGCGTGTCTTTATCTATTTTAGGATTAGGAGATAGAAAATGGTTGCAGAAAATTTCCCCGGCGGTTATGCAGGCAAAATTGCCCGGATCAACCTCACTACCGGTTCGGTTACTCAAGAAGACCTTGATGAGACTTTTTGCCGTAAATACATCGGCGGCGCCGGTTTTGTAGCCCACTACCTCTATAATGAAATGAAACCTCACACGGACGCCTTGAGTCCAGATAACGTCCTCGTTTTTGCCCTTGGTCCGGTCACCGGGGTCACTTTGCCCGGTAGCGGTCGTCATTGTGTCGGCGCCAAATCACCGCTTACCGGCGGGATCGCTAAAGCCGAGGTTGGCGAATTCTGGGGAGCGGAACTAAAGCGCGCCGGGTTCGATGCCCTGATAATTACCGGAAAAGCCGTTAACCCCGTCTATTTATGGATTAAGGACGGCGAAATCGCCATCAAAGACGCCTCCCACCTCTGGGGTAAAATCACCGGCGATACGCAAGCTGCCATCCGCCAGGAACTGGGAGACGAACACGTCAGAGTATCGATGATCGGACCCGGCGGTGAAAATCTGGTCAAGTATGCCTGTATTATGAGCGGTCTTTATGACGCGGCCGGTCGCGGCGGCCTCGGCGCGGTCATGGGTTCCAAGAATCTGAAAGCCCTCGCGGTCAAAGGCAGCCAGGCTCCCAAAGTAAAAAATCCTGATGGTGTTAAAGGTATTCGGCAGTGGGTACTGGATAACCCCCGCTATTACGCCGATATGCACGACAACGGCACCGGCGCCTGGGTCAAAGGCTTTATCGCCACCGGCAACCTGCCCATCCGCAATTTCCGTGATGGCTTACTTGATGATGCCATGGGGATCGACGCCAAGGAACTACTCACCAAATACGGCGCCGGTATGGACGCCTGCTTCGGTTGCCCGGTGCGCTGCAAGAAACGCATCGAGGTCAAAGAAGGGCCGTATAAAGTAGATGTGGCCTATGGCGGCCCGGAATACGAAACACTGGCCGCTTTCGGCTCCGATTGCGGTATCGTGGATGGCGCGGCTGTCTCTCTGGGCAATCAATTAGCCGGTGAATATTCACTGGATACGATTTCGGCGGGCGGCGCCATCGCCTTCGCCATGGAATGTTTTGAAAAAGGTTGGATCACCACCAAAGAAACCGGCGGCATCCAATTTAAATTCGGCAATATCGATGCCATGCTTAAAGGCATCGAGTTGATTGGTAAACAGGAAGGCTTTGGTAAATTCCTCGGTCTCGGCACGAAGAGGATGGCGGAAAAAATCGGTCATAATTCTGCGGAATTCGCCATGCATTCCAAAGGCCTGGAATTCGGTATGCACGAACCGCGTTTCAAACAGGGTCTCGGCCTCGGTTTCATGGTCAGCCCTATCGGCGGCGATCATTGCTTGAATATGCACGATTCCGGTCTCACCGGCCCCTGGGCAGTGCCGGGTTTACGCTGGTTCGGTATTCATAAACCCCTTTCCGCCACCGATATTGATGCGGAAAAAGTCGCTCAGTTCAGGAACGTCCAGTTCCACCAGATTCTCAATGACTCTTTGGTCGTCTGCCAGTTCCTGCCCTATAACGATGAAATGCGCGTCAACTACACCGCCGCCATCACCGGCTGGAACACCAGCCCCATCGAACAGCAAAAAGTGGCGGAAAGAATTCTCACTACCATGCGCATGTTCAACCTGCGGGAAGGGCTGTCCGCCAATGATGACGCTCTGCCCAAACGCATGTTCCAGCCCAAGACTAATGGTTTCCTGGCGGACAAACCGCTCAGTGCTGAAAAAATGGAAGCTGCCAAGAGCTATTACTACACTCTCATGGGTTGGCACCCGGAAACCGGTGTGCCGCTACCCATGAAACTCCAGGAACTGGATATCAAACCTCTGGCGGAAGCCGTCGCTGCAAAATAACCTATATAAAATTTCACCCAACAAGCAAAGGGCTGTCAACGTTGACAGCCCTTTTTTCGTCCCATCCCGAGCGCCTTTTATTTCCCATCCCGTGCCCCGACACGGGATCCAGCGTTACCCCATCATATTTGCCAGCAGAACCCTTTTCGTCACCTGGTGGCACAGGCGTCTCGCCTTTGCGTGTACGTCTTTACCAACCGCCGCAGGCAAAAGACGAACCAACCACTGGAAATCGTCCGCTCAGCCATTTACAAAGTCCACCGGAAGTAATAGTATATCTGCAATTGCACTACTGTCTAAGGAGGTTGTATGACGAAAAAGCATCTCTTTTTCATAGCTCTGGCTATCCTGGCTTTGCTATTCCTGGTCGGTTGCGCCGCCGGGCCTAATCCCTCAATCAAAACGGTCGATGCCGCCGGAAAAATCGCCGGCTTCTGGACCGGACTATGGCACGGGGTAATTTCCCCGGTCACCTTCATCATTTCCCTGTTCACCAAAAACGTCAATCTTTATGACGTGTTTAACAACGGCAACTGGTACAACTTCGGGTTCATTCTCGGCGTCTCCATCATCTTCGGCGGCGGCGCCGCCGGTAGCGCGTCCCGCAGACATTGGTACAAATAACTGATCCACCCTAAAACACAGAAAAGAGGCTGCCGCTCTAAGTGGCAGCCTCTTTTACCCAACTATTTTTCCAGTCAAGCTCACTTGGCGGTATATGTCACTTCAAGGATTTCACCCGAGTTGCTTTGAAGACTAACCTGTAAAGTAACCAGGATGCGTTGTTGTACGGACTCCAGCACTGCTTGTACCATCTCGTCTGGGGATACTCCTGGTATAGATGCGGGGAACGTAATAGTAAGGTTCCCTTTCTCACCGACATCAACACCTTGCGGTTCCATTGTATAAGAAACGGGATATATATCCGTCAATACGACTGTATAAGAGACGGGATAAATATCCGTCAATACCGCTCCATCCTTCATTAACTGCCCCACTTCCTCATCTGCCCGTAATATTTCCAGAATTTTCTCTTTTGGTATAACGACGTCGTTACTTTCACCTGATCTCTGAAAGGCGTTTTCTGCTTTAAAAGTAACCGTATAAGCTCTAACCTGTACCGGACCATCCGGGGATGTGACTGCTATTGTAATCGATCCCAATTCCAGCCTTTTACGTCGGGTGTCTACAGCGACGGTCATAGCTTTCCCACTCTCAGTGAATACTACGGCAGCAATCATTGGCCCTTTGTCAGAAGTGGCATCTATGGACGTTATTGTGTCCCCCTGTAACACTCTTTGTACCCGATAATCATTTTTTATGATCCCCTCTGCCAGCGCGATGTTGGCTTGCCGGTTGGTATATGGCAATATGGCGGTGAACAAAGTGATCAAGACAACCGCCGTCACGGATAAGGAAGTAATGATCACTTTCCCGCTGGTTTTTTGCGGATTTAGCCATCGCCCTATCCCGATTCCAAGATTATTTACCGCTGAGTAGACATACTCCGCCGCGGTCTTTTTAAAATGATGATGTTCATAAGCCCGATTCACCAGAGCTCTGCGTAAACGGCTGCTATGTTCTTCGCAAGAGGTATCTGGCAAATTTGTGTGTATTATCTTTTGTTCCAGTTCATCGTTTTCCATTATCTACCTCCGGTTTATCGTTTCCTTGCTGCCGACTGCTCCCTTATCTTCCAGTACCTCTTTAAGCCTGAATAGGCCCCTTCTTGTTATGGTCTTTACACTGTTTTCCGGTTTCCCTAAAATGATACCTATCTCTTTGAACTGCATCCCTTCAAAAAACCGCAGTGTCAGCACTTCCTGATATTTCAGCGGTAATTGCGTTAACGCTTTATGTAAATCCAGATAACCGTCATATTTCTGCATTTCGTCCTGCGCCTGGCAGGCTTCCCTTCTTAAAACATAAGAGTCGTCATCGTCATCATTCGTCAGGTTGATCATGGTTTTATGCTTGCGGTGCTCTTTGCGGTAACGATCGGCGATTTCATGGGCGGCAATCCGGTACAACCAGGCGCCAAACGGTATGCCCCGCCACTTATACTGCCCTATGTTATCCAACGCTTTACAAAAGACGTCCGAGGTTATTTCCTGAGCCACCAAAACACTGCCTGTCCGTCTTTGGATATAGCCAAAAATATTCCGGTAATAGGCGTCATATATTAACCCGAAAGCTTGCGGATTCTTTTTGGTGGCTTCTACTAGATTTCTCTCTTCTTCGTGATCCATCAGGAAAAACGTCCTTTATAAATATAAACGCCCGCCAGGTTAAAAAAGTTTCACCACTACTCTACTCTTCAATGACGGGGTTGTCATTCCTTCTTTCGTATACTTGAGTAGCTGGTGGCCGAGTCTTCACATCTGTGGGTATACACCATATTATGGATTTCGTCTTTAGGATTTCAGCCTCGTTGTGTTATACTAACATTTGCATAAAATACAAGACTCACAAAACGAGGTAAACAATATGAACCTGACTG
>JAQTOJ010000022.1 GCA_028713395.1 Dehalococcoidales bacterium
TGAAGTACGGTACCGCACGCTGTTTGAAAGCATGGTGGAGGGGTGCGCGCTTTGCCAGATGATCTATGATAAAAAAGGCCGACCGGTTGATTACCGCATATTGGACGCCAACCCCATGTTCGAAAAATACATAGGCATGAGGCTACGTAAAATAGCGGATAAGAATATCCGCAGTCTATTTCCCCATGCAAAGATGAAAATTATCCAGAGATTCGGGAAGGTTGTGCGCAGCGGCGAACCGGCGCATTTTGAAAATTACAGCCATGACCTGAAAAGATGGTTCGAAGTGAGGGCATATAAAACCGACCCCGGTTATTTTGCCTTGTTGGTGATGGATATCCACGAACGTAAAGACACCGAGAGGAAGATTCACCAACTGGCCACAGCCGCACACCACGAGCAAGAAAGGCTAAAGGCCCTGGTGAACAGCATTCCGGATGAAGTGTGGTTTGCCGATCTGCAAAAAACCTTCACATTGGCCAACGCGGCGGCTTTGAAGGAATTCGGTAATTACGCTGAAGGCACGGGCATAGAATCGCTGGCCAACGGGTTGGAGGTATACCGTCCGGATGGCACCCCCAGGCCGGTGGACGAAGCCCCGCCTTTACATGCTTTGAAGGGCGAGGTGATAAAGAACCAGATCGAAGTGGTGCGGACGCCGGGTCAACCGGCGCTGCGTTACCGGCAGGTGAGCGCCGCTCCGGTAAAAGACGCCGGCGGGAAAATCATAGGGTCCGTATCCGTGGTCAGAGATATTACCGATACCAAAGAAATTGAAAAAGCCTTGCAAGCCAGCGAAGCCAGATACCGGACGACACTGGAAAGTATTACCAATGCATTTGTCTCCATCGATAGGCAGTGGCGGTATACCTACGTGAACGATACCGCCTGTAAAATCCTGTATAAGTCAAGAGAGCAATTACTGGGCAATGTGGTCTGGGAGGTATTTCCGGATTCACCCGCGGCTTTTAATGCGGCGCTACACAGGTCCATGAAAGAAAATACGGCGGTCAATTTCGAGGTATTTTATCCCCAGGTCAATACCTGGTACCAATGCCAGTGTTATCCATCGGAGCAGGGGTTGAGCGTATTTTTTTCCGATATTACGGCCCGCAGAAAGGCGGACGAGGATCTAAAAGAAACGCAGAGGGTATTGGAGGAAGCGCAGCGTATAGCGCATATCGGTAGTTGGGAGTGGAATGTGAGAACGGGCGACCTGCATTGGTCAAAAGAATTGTACGCGATATACGGCGCCGACCCGGATTCATTTACGCCGAGCATGGAGCAGTTCGCCGGATTCGTGCATCCGGAAGACCGTGAATATCTGAATGGAGTGATGGGGCAACTGATGTCCGGCGGGCAGGCGGCGAATCTGGATTTCCGCATCATCCTGCGGGATAAAACGGTGCGGCACGTACACGCCACCAGCGAAATCTCGCTGCGGGACGAGAACGGGACACCGGTGATTTATGTAGGCACAACGCAGGATATTACGGAACGCAAGAAGGTGGAGGAAGCGCTTAAGGAAGCCGAAGTCAAAGCGAGCGCGTTGATAAAATATGCGCCGACGGGGATATACGAGATAAACTTTCGCACAGAGCGTTTCTTAAACATAAACGATGCGATGACCACCCTTACCGGGTATACGAAGGAAGAGTTGTTTGCGCTCGGTCCGGCGGGGCTGCTGGATGAAGAAAGCAGAACTATTTTCGCGGACAGGGCCAAGCGGCAACTTGCGGGGGAAAAGCTTGATGAGACGGTAGAGTACCGGGTAAAGAAGAAAGACGGCACGATATTATTCGTCAATCTCAACGTGGCTTTTTCCAAGGTGAATCCGGGGACGGTCTTCGTGATCGGTCACGATATTACGGAACGCAAGCGGGCGGAAGAAACGCTGCAGGAAACGCGGGATTATCTGGATAACCTGCTGGGATATGCCAATGCCCCCATTATTGTCTGGAACCCGGCGTTCCGCATCACCCGTTTCAATCAGGCGTTCGAACGGCTGACGGGCAGGACGGCCGCCGAGGTTCTGGGCAGAAGTCTGGAATTCCTCTTCCCGGCATCAAGTCGCGAGCATTCCATGGAGCACATCCGCCGGGCGGCGCAAGGGGAGCGCATGGAAGTGGAAGAAATACCCATTTTACATAAAGACGGCACGGTTAGAATAGTGCTCTGGAATTCGGCGACGATATACGATCCAGATAAAAAAACACCGAGAGCGACGATCGCTCAGGGACAGGATATCACGGCGCGTAAACAGACGGAAAACGAATTGAAAATCCTGAATCGTGAATTGCAGGTAATCAGTCAGACCAACCAGGCGATAGAGTGGGCGACCGATGAACTGGATTTCCTGAAACACGTTTGCAGCATCGTGTGCGAAGTCGCCGGCTATCGTATGGCATGGGTGGGCATGGTGGAACAAGATGAAGCTAAATCCATTAAGCCGGTAGCCTGGGGCGGGGCTGAGAATGGTTATCTGTCCAATGCCGCGATCACCTGGGCAGACACACCGCGCGGGCGTGGGCCTTCCGGACTGGCGGTGCGTTCCGGTCTGCCCAAATTCTTTACGGATTTTCTGAGCGAACCGGCGGCGGAACCCTGGCGGGCGGCGGCGCTGGCCCGGGGTTACCGGTCAAGCATCTCCATTCCTTTGCTGGATGAGAATACGAGTGTCTTCGGGGTTTTTAGTCTGTACGATGCCGAACCGAATGGTTTCACGGATTCCGAGGTCAGGCTTTTGCAGGAATTGGCGCTGGATATTTCGTTCGGAATCAGGGTTTTGAGAACACGAAAGGAACGCGCGGAATCAGAAGAAAAATTGAGACAGCGGACGAATGAGCTGGAAGCTTCCAACCGGGAAATCGAAGCCTTCAGTTATTCGGTTTCGCACGATTTACGGGCGCCGCTGCGCGCGCTCGATGGTTTCAGCCACATCGTGCTGGAAGATTACGGCCATAAACTTGATGATACCGCCAAGGATTACCTGAACCGCATAAGAAAAGCCAGCCAGGATATGTCACAACTTATTGATGACATGCTGAAACTCTCCCGTATCACCCGGGCAGATTTGTATTTTGACGATGTCGATATCAGCGCCATAGCGCAATCGATCGCCGGAGAGTTGAGAGCGGCGCAGCCGGAGCGGCAGGCGGAATTTACCATCATGCCGCAGATGGTGGCGAATGTGGACCGGCAGCTTCTGACAATCGCGCTGCGAAATCTGCTGGATAATGCATGGAAGTTTACCAGCAAATGCCCGGTGACACGAATCGAGGTGGGATTTACGGAGCAAGGCGGGGAAAAGACTTATTACATCAAGGATAACGGCAGCGGGTTCGACATGGCTTATGCGGATAAGATTTTCCGGCCTTTTTCCCGTCTGCACTCGGAGAGGGAATTCGGCGGCACGGGCATCGGGTTGGCCATCGTGCAGCGGATTATCGACAGGCATGGCGGGAGAGTCTGGACGGAAGCCGCCAAGGGAGAAGGGGCGACGTTTTACTTTATACTGAAGCGGCGGCTCGATATGTGAGGTTAAGAATCAGCGCCACGGGACGGCTATGAAAGCGTGCAGAGGCAAGATGCCTGATGACAGCATGATAATGCCCCACTCCACCCTGGGGTGGCTGCTCCTGCGGATTCGCGATGGGAAAAGAAATAATTGACGGTGGGTTTCACCCACCCTACAGGGTAGGGAGGTGGTAACGGCGATAGACAGGTGTTCCCTAGCTACTAATTAGTCACGACCATGATATTGCTGACCACGACCAACCAAAATTGTGGAGAACCCACAATTTTGGATATTGCCAGCCGCTGACATAACGTTTATACTAACGGCTATGAACAAGATATTGGTGGTTGAAGACGACCGGAATTTACTGGAGACCATCAAATACAATCTGACCAAAGAAGGGTATGAGGCCTTAACCGCCGCCGACGGGGCGCTGGCGTTGGAAATAGCCCGCCGGGAAAAACCCGACCTGATGATACTGGATGTGATGCTACCCGAGATCGACGGTTTTGAGGTCTGCCGGATTTTGCGGAAAGAGACAGATATGCCGATCATCATGTTGACGGCGCGGGTGGGTGAAACCGATAGAATCATGGGGTTAGATACCGGGGCGGACGATTATATGTCCAAGCCGTTCAGCATCAGGGAGTTGTTAGCGCGGATTCGCGCGCTCTTGAGGCGAGCACAGACCAAACCGGTTGCCGCTGAAGAAAAACCGTTGACGGCCGGAGATGTGAAAATAGATTTTAATCGTCATCTGGTCACGGTGGAAGGCAAACCGTTGGAACTGACCGCCAAGGAATACGACCTGCTGGTTTTCCTGGCGCAAAATACCGGCTATGTTTTCAGCCGGGAACAACTGCTGGAAAAGGTCTGGGGCTATGATTTTGCCGGGGACACCCGCACCGTGGATGTGCATATCCGCTGGTTAAGACAAAAAATTGAGAAAGATGCCTCGAATCCCGTGCATATATTAACGGTGAGAGGCACGGGGTACAAGTTCGAAGGATGATCAATATGCGTAAGATCCAGTGGCGGATCACGTTGCCTTTTATTGCCCTCATTGTGGTATGCATGGGGGTGATGGGTATATATCTGGTCAATTTTGTTGACGACACCAAGACGGACGAGCTGCAGACGTATTTGGGAAACGAGGCATCTATCACGGCGGTAGCCAGCCTACCTTCCTTTGCCGGGTCTCCCGGCGCGATCGATGCCCTGGCGAAGAGTCTGGGGCAAAAAATCAACGCCCGGGTGACGATCATCGCGGTGGACGGAACGGTGTTGGGCGATACCGATGAAAACCCCGCCGTGATGGAAAACCATGCCGACAGGCCGGAGGTGATCGCGGCGTTATCCACCGGTTACGGTGAGATCGTGCGTTACAGCGATACCCTGAAACAGGAAATGATGTATGTGGCGGTAAAGATCACCGATAACGGCGCAACGCTGGGGGTAGCCCGGCTGGCACTGCCGGTAACCACCATAAACAAATCGGTCAATCATGTGACCGTGATTATTTTACTGGCGGTGGGAGTGACGATTTTTCTGGCGGGGTTTGCCGCCTGGCTGATAGCGCGGGTGACGACGCGCCCGATACGGGAAATCACACGAGCGGCACGGAAAATGGCCGCCGGGGATTTGAAACAGAACATATTGGTAAAGACGCGGGATGAATCCGGGGAACTGGCGCAGGCTTTCAACGAGATGGCGGGAAATGTGCGCAAACTGGTGGAGGGCATCTCTACCGAGCAAGCAAAACTAAGCACGGTGTTGACCAACATGACCGACGGCGTGATCGTGACGGATAAGGACGGGGGCATCGTTCTTTTGAACCAGACGGCGCGCCAATTGTTCAATTTGCAGAATAAAGACGTCAACGGCAAAACCGTGATCGAAGCGACATTGGATCATGAAGTTGAGGAAACGATGCGGCGTTGCCTGTCAACCGGCAAACAGCAAAGTCTGCAGTTCGGGAACGCGCCCACGGGCAGCTATATCCGGGTCATTGCCATTCCCATCAGCGGGAAAATACTGAGCGGGTGTTTGCTGTTGTTCCAGGACCTCACTGAATTATTGAACCTGCAAACGATGCGCCGGGAACTGGTGGGGAATATTTCACATGACCTGCGCACGCCGATCGCCGGCATCAAAGTGATGGTAGAAACATTGCAGGACGGCGCCATCGATGATAAAAAGGCAGCCGCCGACTTTTTGAAAAGAATCGAAGCTGAGATCGACCGGTTGACGCAGATGGTGGCGGAGCTGACGGAGTTATCGCACATAGATGCCGGGGCGACGGATCTGAAAAGAGAACCGGCCAACCTGAACGAACTGGTAAACGATTCCATCAGCCAACTGCAGCCGCTGGCGGACAGGCAACGGGTGACTTTCAAAACGGCACTTAATACCGACCTTCCCGCGGTGAAAATAGATAAAGAACGCCTGGCGCAAACGATCACCAATCTGATTCATAACGCTATCAAATTCAACCGGATAGGCGGGAGTGTAACCGTGGCCACTACATCCGACGACCGGATGGTAAGTGTGGCAATTATGGATACGGGTATCGGCATCGCCCGCGAGGATTTGAGCCGGATCTTTGACAGGTTTTATAAAGTGGATAAATCACGCAGCAACCGAGGCAGCGGTCTCGGACTGGCGATTGCGAAACACACCATCGAATCCCACGGCGGGAGCATCCAAGTACAGAGCGAGGAGGGCAAAGGGTCTACCTTTACCTTCACCATACCCGTGAGTCATTAAGATTTAACATAGATTTAACATTTCTTTAAAACGTTTTTAATCCGCCGGTCACATACTGAAGCTATGCTCAAAATTCTCTTTGTTTGTGTGCATAATTCCGGCCGCAGCCAGATGGCAAAGGCCTTCTTCAACAAACTGGCCGACGGCAAGGGAACCGCCGATTCCGCCGGAACCAAACCTGACACAAAGATCAACCCGATGATAATACGGGCGATGCAAGAAACCGGCATCGATATCAGTCACGAAACACCAAAACTACTGACGCTGGAATTGGCAGAGCAGTTCGACCGCATGATCACCATGGGGTGCGGGGTGGAGGAAACCTGCCCGGCACGTTTTCTGCCTACAGAAGACTGGGGTTTGCCGGACCCAGCCGGGCAACCGATAGAGGTGGTACGGCAAATACGTGACCAGGTGAGGGCGCGGGTAGAAAAGCTGGTCGCCGGACTATGATTTTACCTGTTTTTAACATATCTTTAAACGGGGCTTAATCCTGGACTCCTATGATGATAATAGAAAAACAAGATAGGAGAAAAAATGAACAAAACCAAGAAAATCACTTTCATTCTCGTGTCAACCCTGCTCTTGTTAACGGCGATACTGGCAGGTTGCACGCAGAAAACAACGACACCAACCGATACAAACACGACCTCGACGCTAGCCGGCACGATCACAGAATCCGGCTCGACAACCGTGCAACCCCTGGCCGAACAACTCGGTGAAGCTTTTTCAACGGTTTACCCCCAGGTGAAGGTAGTCATTCAGGGCGGCGGCACCGCCGTGGGTATCAAGGCGGCGACAGACGGCACGGTAGACATCGGCGCGGCTTCCCGCGATCTGACCGATGCTGAAAAACCGGGGCTGGTGACAACTGTGATCGCGCGAGACGGCATCGCGATCATTGTCAACCCGGCGCAATCCGTGGCCAATCTGACCAAACAACAGGTTATAGATATCTTCTCCGGCACGATAACCAACTGGAAAGAAGTGGGCGGGGCGGATAAAAAAATCACGGTGGTCTCCCGCGAGGAAGGATCGGGCACCCGCACGGCCTTTCAAGATTTAATCCTGGGAAAGACGGCGCAGATCGCGGCGACTGCCATCTTACAACCTTCCAACGGGGCAATCAGAACCACGGTGGCAGGTGATCCCAGCGCCATTGCTTACTTATCCTGCGGATATGTAGATACATCAGTAAAAGTGGTCAATCTGGACGGCGTAGCCGGTACCGAAGCCAATGTGAAGAACGGTACCTACAAATATGTGCGGCCTTTACTCTTCATCACCAAAGGGCAACCCAGCGGTCTGGTGAAAAGCTTCCTGGATTTCTGCCTGAGCGACGCCGGGCAAAACATTGTCAGCATAGACTATATCCCGGTGAAATAGAAATAGTCCGGAAAAAAAGAATAAGCAGGGGAGGTTTTCAATCTCCCCTGCGCATTTACAAAAATGAAAATTTCACATTACATCACCGACAGGGCAGCTAAAACGACAGTGCTGATATGCGCGGCCAGTTCTATTTTGATACTGGTCGCCATTATCATTTTTATCGTTCTGCAAGGGTTACCTACTTTCCAAAAGGTCAGTGTCTTCAACTTCATTTTCGGCATGGAGTGGCGCCCCACGAACGGGCAATTCGGGATCCTGCCGATGATCGTCGGTTCGATCGCAGTCACTTTCGGCGCTCTCTTACTGGCGATACCTTTGGGTATCGCTTGCGCCATTCTCCTGGCAGACGTTGCGCCACATCGTGTGCGTCAGATTTTACGACCGGCAGTAGAATTACTGGTGGGTATTCCATCGGTGGTTTACGGGCTGGTCGGGTTGGTTTTACTGGTGCCCGCGGTGAGACAACTGGGCGGAAACGGTTTCAGCATACTCACAGCGAGCCTGGTATTGATGGCAATGGTCTTGCCGACGATCATCAGCATCAGTGACGATGCCCTCCGGGCAGTGCCGCGTGCCTATAAAGAAGGGGCACTGGCATTAGGCGCCACCCGCTGGCAAACCATCAGCCGGGTGTTGTTGCCTTCCGCCCGTTCCGGCATTGTGGCCAGTATTGTACTTGGTATGGGGCGCGCGGTGGGTGAAACGATGGCGATGATCATGGTCATAGGGAACTCAATTGCGTTCCCAAAGAGTCCCCTGGACCCTGCCCGAACGCTCACCGGGAACATTGCGGTGGAAATCAACTATGCCAGCGGCACTCATGAAAACGCGCTTTTCGCCACCGGGATCATTTTACTGTTGTTTATCATAATTTTGAACAGCATAACCATCACCGTCTTGAAAAAAGGGATACACAAATATGCGGAACATCTCTCCTAAAACAGCCCAAAAAATAGCCATGGCTGGTATCTGGGCCGGCGGCGCGGTGACCGTAGGCATTTTATTATTGATCGTAATCTACGTGCTTTTACGGGGGATCCCGTCATTAAGTATCGACTTCTTGTTTACGGCGCCTAAAGGCGGGCTTTCCGGCGACGGCGGCATTTCCACGATCATTGTATCGACCGTTTACTTGATTGGAACCACGCTGATAATACTGGTGCCGGTGGGCATCGGAGCGGCGATTTACCTGGCGGAATATGCACCGTCAAATAAATTCACCGGCGTGATCAGATACGGCGTGGAAGTATTGGCCGGAGTCCCTTCAATTATTTTCGGTCTTTTCGGTTTTGCTTTATTTGTGACCGCTCTGCATTTCAAATTTTCGATTCTATCCGGGGCATTAACACTGGTATGTATCCTACTGCCGACGATGATCAGAACGACGGAAGAGGCGATCAAGGGGGTACCGCAAGCGTACCGTGAAGGCGCCCTGGCGCTGGGCGCTACCCGTTGGCAGACGATTTCACGGGTGGTCATTCCGGCGGCCATGCCGGGGGTGATAACCGCCACGATACTCTGCATCGGGCGGGCGATCGGGGAAACCGCGTGTTTGTACGTGACCATGGGAGGTTCCGCGGCAATGCCGAGTTCGCTGCTTTCGGGCGGACGCACCCTGTCTTTACAAGTTTTTTATCTGGCGATGGAAACCCGCGCTCTGGATAAAGCAATGGCAACCGCCGCCGTACTGATACTGATAATCATCATCGTGAATACCTTTACCACCTGGCTGGCACACCGCTTCTATGCAAGGATGGGTGGAAATGTGTAATATGAAAGGAATAAATCATGAAAATCAATAGTCTGCCGCCCCAGCCCGTAAAACAACCGGAGGCACCGGTTTGTGAAACCAAACTACGCACGGAAAATATTAATCTGTTTTATGGGAAATTCCAGGCACTGCGCGGGGTAAACATGGAGATCACGCCCTGTTCGATCACCGCTATCATCGGGCCTTCCGGCTGCGGCAAGTCATCACTGTTAAGGCTTTTCAACCGTCTCAACGACCTGATTCCCAATGCCCGGGTGGAAGGTAAAATAGAACTCGACGGCGTGAATATTTACGAACGGACGATCGATGTGGTGGAATTGCGGAAAAGGGTGGGGATGGTCTTTCAGAAACCGAATCCGTTCCCGATGTCGATTTACGATAACATTGTTTTCGGACCCAAACAGCACGGCAACAATAATCATGCCGAGCTGGACAAAATTGTGGAAAAAGTGCTACGACAGGCGGCGTTGTGGGACGAGGTGAAAGACAAGCTGCAGCAATCGGCTTTGAATCTTTCCGGGGGACAGCAGCAGCGTTTATGTATCGCGCGGGTGCTTTCCGTGGAACCGGAGGTGATCCTGATGGACGAACCCTGTTCGGCGCTCGACCCCATTGCCACCTTGAAAATCGAGGAGTTGATGCGCAGCCTGGCGGAAAACTATACCATTGTCATTGTCACCCACAATATGCAGCAGGCGGCGCGCGTTTCCGATATGGCGGCTTTCATGATGATGGCGCCGGACCGGGCGGGCGAACTGGTGGAATACGATGAAACCTCGCACATCTTTACCAACCCCAAGGACAAACGGACGGAAGACTATATAACCGGGCGTTTCGGATAAACAAAATACGGGAGGACGGACATGGAAATCAGGGCGACGTATCATAAAAAGTTAAAGGGCATACAGGACGACATTCTGGCCATGGGCAGTATGTCCAGCAAAGCCATCCTCAACTCTATAGAAGCATTGAAATACCGCAATATCGAGCAGGCGAAACAGATTATCGATAACGATGTGATCATCAACCAGAAGCGCTTCGAGATCGAAGAAAAGTGCATCGAACTGATCGCCACCCAGCAGCCGATGGCTAACGATTTACGCACCATTGTGGCGGTGCTCAATATCATTACAGAGCTGGAACGCATAGGGGATTACGCGCTCGGTATTTCCAGAATCGTCATCATGATCGGAGACGAACCACCGTTGAAACCCTTGATCGATGTGCCCAGGATGGCGGAAAAGACAGTGGATATGCTGCGCCGCAGTCTGGAAGCGTTTATCAACCATGACGCCGAAAGCGCCAAGCAGATCAGCGCCGAAGACGATCTGGTGGATAATCTCTACGACCAGGTATACCGCGAGCTGCTGGTATTCATGATGGAGGACCCGAAAACAATCACCCGCGCGACGAGGTTGATGTGGGTAGCCCACAATCTGGAACGGGCGGCGGATAGAGTGACCAATATCTGCGAACGCACGGTGTTTGTGATTACCGGAAAAATGGAGGAAATCGGCGCGTCCAAATACTAGAGCCGATTTTTCACAGGTTACTTCAGAGAATGAAAATTAACTGTAATTGGATATGCGGAATAAATCCGAATATGGCACCGGGGAAAATAATCCGCCGGTTGACAATGGTCGTTTGCCTGGCTGCGACGATAATCAGTCCGGTCATACTATCAGGTTGTACGCGGGGCAGCGCCAGCGTGATCATTGCCGGCTCGACGTCCGTGCAGCCGTTCGCGGAAGTGCTGGCGGAGCAGTATATGATTTTGAATCCCGGCATCACGATCGATGTCCAGGGTGGCGGCTCGGCGGCGGGAATCATGGCAGCGCAATCCGGGACGGCGGATATAGGGATGTCATCACGGGCGCTCAATGCCGACGAGGCGAAGTTATGGTACGTGGAGATTGCCAAGGACGGGTTGGCGGTGATCATCCACCCGGATAATCCCATAACGAATTTGACGTTGGAGCAGGTGCGCGATATTTATTCCGGCCAGACAACGAACTGGGAGAGTGTTGGCGGGAAGAAGGCCGGGATTCATGTTTTCACCCGCGAAGACGGCTCCGGCACACGGGCGGCTTTTGAGAGCCTGGTAATGGCCAAGACCGAGATCATGGCCCGAGCGATGGTGCAGGATTCCAACGGGGCGGTGCGGCAACTGGTGGCGGACGATAGTAATGCGATCGGGTTCATTTCACTCGGGTTGGTGGATAAAACGGTGAAAGCGGTGGAACTGAACGGGGTGATTGCCAGCCGGGAGCACGTGCTCGACGGGTCGTATAAACTAACACGCCCGTTTTTGTTTCTGGCCGCGAAAGAACCCACCGGGCTGGTCAAGGAATTCATCGATTTTACACTTTCGGCGGCCGGTAAAAAGATACTGGATACCGAGGGTCTGGTAACGACGGGGATAACCCCATGAAAATAAAGAAATTCGGCGAAAAGATACCGCAAAGCCTGTTTTTTATCATCGCGCTGTCAGCTCTTTCGGTGTTGGCATTGATTACGGTGTTTATTCTCATCGAGGGCGTGCCTCTGATCTCCAAAGTAGGTGTTTTTAAATTCCTTTTCGGTATGAAGTGGGCGCCAAGCCTGGGACAATACGGTATCTTCCCAATGATTGTAGGGACGGTGTTTGTGACCACCGGGGCGATCATATTGGGGGTACCGATCGCGTTGTGCTGCAGCATTTTCCTGGCGGAATTTGCCCCGAAAAAAATCAGTAATCTGGTCAGACCGGCGATTCAGTTGCTGGCCGGTATTCCTTCGGTGGTATACGGCTTCTGGGGATTAATTTTTATCGTGCCGTTCATCAGGAATTACATGGGCGGACCGGGGTTGAGCATACTGGCGGGTTCGATCATACTGGCCATTATGATCTTACCCACGATCATCAGCATCTCCGAGGTCTCTATACTGGCGCTGCCGCCGCTGCTCAAGGAAGGGGCGTTTGCGCTGGGGGCGACGCACTGGCAGACCATCCGGGGGGTGCTTTTGCCCGCGGCGAAATCCGGTATTTTAGCGAGCATCATCCTGGGAATCGGACGGGCAGTGGGCGAGACGATGGCGGTGATCATGGTGCTGGGGAATGCGGTGGCTTTGCCGAAATCGATTCTCGACCCGGCGAGGACGTTGACGACCAACATCGGCATCGAGATGGGTTACGCTTCCGGGGAACACCAGCAGGCTTTGTTTGCCACCGGGATCGTGTTATTGGTGATCATTATGATTTTAAATGCCTCGGCGCAATACGCCATCAGAAGGAAATAAAACGAGCATGAAACTCAGCCCGAAAATTACGCAGCGTATCGCGAAAACGGTGATCTGGTCAGCGGCTTTGCTGGTCATTTTGCTGTTATTTTCCATTATCATTTATATTCTGGGCAAGGGTATACCCAATATTACCTGGCAGTTTCTGACGCAGATTCCCAGCGACATGGGGCGTTCCGGCGGCATACTTTCGACCATAGTAGGCACGCTTTCGGTGACGCTGGTGGCGACATTGGTGGCGACGCCGCTGGGAGTGGGCACAGCTTTCTACCTGACGGAATACACCCGCGAGGGCATCATTACCAAAATTATCCGTTTCAGCGCCGAATCTCTGGCGGGGATTCCCTCGATCGTTTACGGGCTCTTCGGGTTCATTTTCTTTGTCATTTATCTAAAATTAGGTTGGTCGATTCTCTCCGGCGGGTTGACGCTGGCGGTGATGATATTACCGACGATCATCCGCACTTCAGAAGAAGCGATTCGTACCGTGCCTGCCATCTACCGGGAAGTCAGTTATTCGCTGGGGGGCACCAAATGGCAGACGATGCTCAAAGCCCTGATACCCACGGCTTTACCGGGCATTTCTACGGGGGTGATTTTGGGCATTGGGCGGTGCGTGGCGGAAACGGCGGCGGTAATTTTAACAGCGGGGTCGGCGTTGCGCATGCCGGTATCGCTCTTTTCACCCGCCCGGACAATGGCGGTGCATTTTTACATTCTGGCGCGGGAAGGGATTTCGATGGAAAGAGCCTTTGGGACGGCGGCTTTGTTAATTATTTTGATCCTGATCATTAACATCGGCGCGAATATGCTGGTGAACAAATTCGTGGCAAAAGGTCGGTAGGACGGGATATGATGGAAAACGTGAAAATTTCTATCAAAGATTTGAATTTTTACTACCGTGACCACGAAGTGATCAAAGACCTGACGCTGGACATACGGGCGAATGAGATTTTAGCCGTCTTCGGGCCGGCGAACAGCGGCACCACTACTTTATTACGGACGCTCAACCGCATGAACGAATTGTACGCCGGAGCCAGGATGGAAGGGCAGGTACTACTCAACGGCGAGAACGTGTACGCGGCGGGCGCCAGCGTTACGGAACTGCGCCGCAAGGTGGGGATTGTATTTGAGGTGCCGACACCATTGCCGATGTCGGTCTATGAAAATATTACATACGGCCCGCGCCTGAACGGGATTAAAAATAAAGCTGCGCTGGATGCGACGGTGGAGAATGCGTTGAAGATGGCGGTATTGTGGGACGAAATGAAAGACCGGCTGCACACGCCAGCGATGCGACTTTCCG
>JAQTOJ010000023.1 GCA_028713395.1 Dehalococcoidales bacterium
GGTAAATTCCTTGATGATGACCATATCTGTAATTCTTTCGTCCTGCGGAATCGCAAACAGATTAATTACGGCGGTGCCCTTGCTTACGCGGGAGATATCCGGCGGCACCTCGTAGCATTTCAGACTGAAAATGCGGCCGCGATTGCTGCACAGCAGCAGATAATCATGCGTATCGGCCACTTCCAGTAAACGCACGGCGTCTTCTTCGCGGGTGGTCATGCCGATAATGCCTTTACCGCCGCGGTGCTGCGATTTATAGGCTTTCGCCGGCACGCGCTTAATGAAGCCGCGATTGGTAATGATGACCGCCATTTCCTGGTGAGGAATCAGGTCTTCCTCTTTGAAATCGACGGCGCCTTCTTTATTGATTTCCGTGCGGCGTTCGTCACCGAATTTCTCTTTCAAATCCAGAGTTTCCTGCTTGATGACGCCCAGAATCCGGGCGGGTTTGGCCAGTAAATCTTCCAGATAAGAAATCGTTTTTAATAGTTCCGCTAATTCGTCCAGTATTTTCTGACGTTCCAGACCGACGAGGCGGCGTAACGGCATTTCCAGGATAGCATCGGATTGCAACCGGGAGAGGTTAAAAGTGCTCATCAAAGATTGGCGCGCGATATCCGGCGTGGCGGAACTACGGATGATAGTGATCACGCGGTCGATATTATCCAGCGCGATTCTCAAACCTTCCAGAATATGAGCGCGGTCTTTGGCGGCTTTGAGCTCGAAGCGGGAACGGCGGACCACTACCTCGCGGCGGAACTTGATGAATTCTTCCAGGGCTTCTTTCAGGTTGATCACCCGCGGCTGCCCGTCCACCAGCGCCAGCATATTGACCGCGAAGGTCGTTTGCATTGACGTCAGTTTGTATAGGTGATTCAAAACCAGTTCCGGTTGCGCATCGCGTTTCAGTTCGATGACAACGCGGATGCCCTGTCGATCGGACTCGTCGCGTAAATCGCCGATACCGGTGATTTTTTTATCGTTCACGAGTTCGGCTATTTTTTCAATTAAGGCCGCTTTGTTCACCTGATAGGGAATTTCATTCACAATGATCTGGCGGCGGTTATTATCGATATAGGCTTTGGCCCGTACCAGGATTCTGCCTTTACCGGTAGCATAAGCGCTGCGGATGCCGTCCTCGCCCAGGATCACGCCGCCGGTGGGGAAATCCGGACCTTTGACGAACTGGGACAGCGCATCCACATGGATATCGGGGTTTTCAATCAGCGCAGCAATCGCATCGCAGATTTCGCCCAGATTATGCGGCGGGATATTGGTGGCCATACCCACGGCAATACCGGAAGTACCGTTGACCAGCAACTGCGGCAAACGGGCGGGTAACACGACCGGCTCTTTCAAGCTGTCATCGAAGTTGGGGGTGAAATCCACCGTATTTTTATCGATGTCCAATAACATCTGTTCGGCGATATGAGATAAACGGGCTTCCGTGTAACGCATGGCGGCGGGCGGGTCGTCATCGATACTGCCGAAGTTTCCCTGTCCGTCGACGAGCATATACCGCAGTGAAAAATCCTGCGCCATACGCACCATGGCGTCATAAACCGAGGCGTCGCCATGGGGATGATACTTACCCAGCACTTCACCGACGATACGCGCGCTTTTCTTGGTAGGGGTGTTGTAGCGGATGCCCATTTCAGACATGGCATAGAGAATGCGGCGGTGCACCGGTTTCAAGCCGTCACGCACGTCCGGCAGGGCGCGGGCGACAATGACGCTCATGGCGTAATCAAGGTAGCTGCTACGCATCTCCTCTTCGATATTTACCGGTCTGATTTTACCCGTTACCATAATTTATGACTCCGTACCGTCAGATACTGCTAAATATTCTTTTCTCGATACCACATTTGTTCATTACATTTTAACATAAAAGCCGTTCAATTACACGTAAAAAGAAGGTATTAGCGAGTAATAATGAGCGTTAACCTGGAAAGGGTAAATTAGAGTTTGCCCGCTATCTGGTTTATTCTTCCGGTGTACTGCCTCGCAGGTGTTTTGTCCCGGCGTGGCGTCTTTTGGTTTCCAGCCGGCGTATCTTGGAACCCAGTGTGGGTTTTGTCTCGTAACGGATAAGCGGCTCTTGCGCTGCCTTGCGGATTAGTTCCACCAGCCTCTCTATGGCATCCTGCCGATTTGCCGCCTGGGTGCGAAATCGCCGCGCTTCGAGAATTAACACCCCTTTTTCGTTGATGCGCCCCCGTTGTTGCACTAATAAACGCTGGCGCACGTCCTCGGATTTTGCCAAAGAGGTAGAGTTGACCACATCGAAACGCAGTTGCACTGCTGTCGCCACTTTATTGACATTCTGTCCGCCCGGACCGGACGACCGTATAAATTCCTCATGAATCTCGTTTTCGTCAATCGTCAGCGTAGGAGTTATTTGTATCATGCTCAAAAAATCCTGTATTTTGGATGAGGTTAGGAGAAATTTGATATAAATAAAATACCAAGCCTCCCCTAAATCCTTGCTTACATAAGGAGGGGAAACGGCACAATCAGAAACAAATTAAGCAAATAGAGAGGTCTTAACTTTCGGCGTCATCATCAAAATCGTCTTCCACCGGTTCTTGCGCCAGGACTTCCGATTCCTCGCCACCGACCACGGTGTAACCGGGATCCCCAAGCAGGTTTTCTTCTTGTTCGATTTCCCGCCGGATGACGCGGTCGCTGATATCCAGCCGGGCTCCTTCAATGCCACGTGTGGGGAACGAAAGCTGCCCTGTTTGTGCAGGATGCTGGTAGGTTTCACGGATCATCACGTTGACAGCATTTTCGGAAGAGTTTACGATGGCGGCGGTATATTTGTTGCCGCCGTTCATCAATCTGGCGATTCTTTGCCCATATTTCGGTTCCACTTGCCCGATATATTCACTGCGCAGACTCTCTATGACAAGGTTTATGCCTTTGGATTTCAGATGGACTTCATCACCGGCGGCCACATGGGCCAATACAACCGGCTTGGCGAGGTTATGTAATTGCACCACCCCGGCTTTACCGATCTCTTCGATAAATGTTTGTGGGGCGACTTTATGCCCGTCGCCTTTTTGTCCGGTCTTGGTTTTTTTCAATAACGCCAAGCGCTGGATGTTTTTCTGCGCGATGGCATTGTAGGAATCGATTTTCAAAGAGTGACGGTATGCTTTCTCAGCCTCTTCGTATTCCCCCAATTCCGTGTAAGCCCGCCCGAGACGGTTATAAGCTTCCACATCGTCCGGGAACATATCCACCAATTTTGAATTTATGTTGATCGCTTCATGCCAATTGCCCTGTAAGGCCAGCGCAATCGCTTCGCGGCTTTGTATTCTTTTTAGTTTAGTTTTTTCTTCTTCATGATAAGCCATACCACACCTCCCGGGACTCGCCCCAGAATGTCCAAGAATATTATCTTAATTTGGGGCAAAGGTCAATAACCTTTCTTACAATATTTTCGTCCGCCGGTCGCCCTATTCTTCTACTTCGAACGCCTGATGCAATGACCGCACGGCTTCCTTCACCTTGTCCTCCGCGATGATGCAGGTGATTCTGATCTCTGAAGTGGCGATGAGCTCGATATTTATGCCTTTATCGCACAGGGTTTTGAACATTTTCGCTGCGAAACCGGGGGTATTCTGCATGCCTGTGCCGATGATGCTTACTTTCCCCAGCTTGGCATCGGCGGCGATGTCTTTCGCCCCGATTTTTTTTGCCAACCCTTTCGATACTTTTAGAGCTTCCGGCATCTGGTCTTTGGTCACCGTGAAAGTCAGGTCGGTGATTTTGTTGACGCTGGCATTCTGCACAATCGTATCGATGCTGATACCGGCCTGTGCCAGCGGCACGAAGATCGAAGCGGCAATTCCCGGTTTATCCGGCACGCCGACAATCGTGATCTTGGCGACGTCCATATCGGCGGCAATACTTCTGACTTTATTTCTGATTTCCATAGAAACTCCTCCATGAATTAACGTGCCGGGGTTATCGTTAAAGCTCGAAGCCACGAGAATGGGTATGTGGTATAGTTCGGCGAGTTCGATGGCGCGAGGTTGCATCACCTTGTTCCCGTAAGTCGCCAGTTCCAGCATTTCTTCATAGCCTATTTCCGCCAGGCGTTTGGCTTCCGGCACCACCCGCGGGTCGGCGGAATAGATACCGTCGGTATCGGTCAGCCGTTCACAGACTTGAGCGCCCAAGGCGGCCGCCAGCGCCACGGCGGAAGTATCGGAACCGCCGCGTCCCAGCGTGGTGATTTCATCGTCATCGGTAATACCCTGAAATCCGGCCACGATCACTATCTGTCCTTTTTCCAGTTCTTTTTGAATGCGTTTGGTCTCTACGGCGGTGATGCGGGCTTTCCGGTAGGCGGAATCGGTTTTGATACCGGCCTGCGCTCCGCTAAGACTGATCGCCTGGTACCCTTCATCCTTCAACGCCATAGCTAAAAGCGTGCTCGTTACCAGCTCGCCGGTGGAAAGTAACACATCCATTTCACGGGCAGGCGGTTGTTTGGTGATCTGCGCGGCCAGTTTTATCAAGTCATCGGTTGTGTCTCCCATGGCGGAAACGACCACGACAATCTGATCTCCGGTATCATGCCGTTTGGCAATGCGCGCCGCAACGGCTTTGATTCTTTCTGCTGTGGCTACGGATGAGCCGCCATATTTTTGCACAATCAAAGACATTTTTTACTCTCCAATCAATTTACGCATAATATGCCAGCCCGGGTCAACTAGGACACCGGTCGCTTGGGCCTCCGCTTCCGTTAACCGTCTTGCATGATTTCCGCTGATACCCTTGCCCCATAGCAAAAAAGGCACCGGTTCGCTGTTGTGGGTACGGGTAATGACCGGGGTCGGATGATCTGGAGTCACCAGCACCCTTAAATCGCCGCCATCCCATTTCCCAAGTTCTGAGACCATATGTTTATCAATATTTTCAATCGCAGTAATTTTATCATTGGCTATTCCGGAATGCCCTGCCTCATCCGGAGATTCAACGTGCACAATAATCAGATCATAGTCTTTAAGAGCGTTCAAAGCCCCTTTGATTTGCGCCTGATAATCGTTGTCCAGTCCATCGGTGACGCCGTTTATTTCCAGTATACTCAGCCCGGCCATTTTACCCAGACCACGCAGCAGGCTCACGCCGGAGGTGACGGCGGCGTTTTGCCGGTAAACTTCATGGAAGGATGGCATACTCTTAACATTGCCGCTGCCCCAGAAGAGCCAGATTTGGGTAGCCGGTAACTGGCCGCGGGCAATGCGTTTCTTATTCACAGGGTGTTCTCTTAAAATTGCCTCCGAAGAGGTCATCAATTCTTTGAGGATCGTACTGCCTTTTCCCTGGGGCAGATAAGACGAAATGTCTTTGCCGGGGATATCATGGGGCGGGGTACAGAGCGCTTCTGCGGTTTCCGGTTGTCTCTTGAGCTTTAAAATATTGCGGTAGGCGATGCCGGGATAAAAAATTACGTCCCTACTCCCTAATTCTTTGCTTAAAGCCGCGATCAATTCGTGATCTTCTTCCGTAGAAATGCCGCCGGCGCTGTGACTGACCATTTTGCCGGACTGTACCGTGACCAGATTGCAGCGGAACAAAACCTCGCCGGGATTGATTTCGATTCCCAGGCTTTTTGCCTCTATGGGCGCCCGCCCGCTGTAATAGTTCCCGGGGTCGTAACCGAAAATAGACATGCAGGCCACCGAACTATCTGGTTCCAAGCCATCCGGTACCATTTTCGCCAGTCCCACCAGACCGTTTTTAACCAGTTTATCCAGATTGGGAGTTAAGGCTAGTTCCAGAGATGTCTTACCGCCGCGCGCGGGGATAGGCAACCCGGCGGCTCCATCCATTATCAGAACACAATATTTCATGCAGTTCCTTGTATTAAACGGCACATTCTGCCTATAATAATTCATTACGGGGCGTAGCGCAGCCTGGTTTAGCGCGCAGCGTTCGGGACGCTGAGGTCGGTGGTTCGAATCCACTCGCCCCGACCATTTTCTACCGGAACAAAACCTATTGTTCAGCCTATTATACTAGCCGCAGACTCGCTTTTCAATTTTCCTTGCCATCATTTTACGTGGTATTTCGGTGTTTGCCTCCTGATTCTTTACCCGCTATCATAGATGAATGGAAAGGGGATAAAATGCAGAATGCCCTCTCGGACATTAAAGTCCTGGATTTGACTCAATATATTGCCGGACCTTATTGCACCAAATTACTCGCCGATTATGGCGCCGAAGTACTGAAAATTGAGAAACCGTTCACCGGAGACGGAGCAAGGCGCGTCGGACCGTTTTACCAGGATGACCCTGATCCAGAGAAAAGCGGTCTATTTTTGCATCTCAATACCAATAAACAAAGCATCACCCTGGATCTGAAAACGGTGTGCGGTAAGAAAATCCTTTTAGAATTGGTGAAAGAAGCGGACATTCTGGTAGAAAATTACGCGCCGCGCGTCATGCCTTCTTTAGGATTGGATTACGCCATTCTTGCCGCCGTGAATCCCGCGCTGGTGATGACCTCTATTTCCAATTTCGGGCAGACTGGTCCCTACCGTGACTACAAAGCTACAGAACTGATACTCTCCGGCATGGGGCTTCATATGCATTTCGAGGGCGAGCCTACCCGCGAACCCTTGAAATTTCCCGCCAACAAAGCGCAATATCTGGCGGGCAACTATGCCGCTACTGCCACTTTGGGCGCCTACTTCGGCGCGCACGCAACAGGACGGGGACAGCAGGTAGACATTTCCATTATGGAATGTCTGATCTCCCCGCCGGAAGCCGGCGCCTGGCTCATGGCATATGAATTCACCAAACTTGAAACGAACCGTGTGGGGCACCGCCGCGAGGGTTCTTATCCCATCGGCGTCTATCCTTGCCGGGATGGGTATATCTTTGTTTATGGCGTGGTCTCATTCTTCTGGCCGCGTATCGCCGCTTGGATGAATATGCCGGAATTACTCACCGACCCGCGTTTTGCCACGCCAGCCGCCCGCCGTGAAAACCATGGTGATTTTGATGCGCTTTTCATCCCCTGGCTGATGGAACACAGCCGGGAGGAATTGTTCCATTCGGGGCAGGCCAACCGCTTGCCGGTGGCGCCGGTTTATACCATTGATGAAACGTTGCAAGATCCGCAGTTCGTCGCCCGCGGTTCTTTCACCGAAGTCGAACATCCCATGACGGGGAAGATTGTCTACCCCGGATTACCCTTCCGGTTACCGGAAACCCCCTGTACTCCACAAAACCCAGCCCCGTTGTTAGGGGAGCATAACCATCGGGTATATGTGGAAAGACTCGGTTATACGCTTGCGGAACTGTCCAAACTGCGCGAAATGGGGGTAATTTAACATGACATTGACTAACAAATTACCCCTGGCTGGCATCAGAATTATCGATCACGGCGTGGTTTATACCGGCACGGCCGCCACCACCTTTTTGGCGGACATGGGAGCGCAAGTCATCCGCGTGGAATCGATCGGGCGTTTTCCCGCCATGACACGCGGTCTGGTTGCCAGACCGCCCGCTGGTTTGAGCAAAGCACTCTATCACGGGTATGCCGATTACGAACCCGGTGAAAGACCTTGGGACCGGTGGTACCAGTTACACGCCACCAACCGCAACAAGCTGGCTATCGGGCTGGAATTGGATACTCCCCGCGGCGCGGCAGTGTATAAAAAACTGGTAAAGATCAGCGATTTGGTGATGGAAAATTTTTCCCAGGGAACGATGGACAGGCTGGGTCTCGGTTACGAGGTACTGAAGGAAGTGAATCCCGGTCTGATCATGATCTCCGCCTCTGGTTTGGGTAAAGAAGGTCCGTATAAAGGCTACAGCACCTTCGGGACCAATGTGGATGCGATCACGGGCAATATGGCCTTACGCGGCTACCCGGAGGATGACATGACCATGAAAGATTGCTCTCCGGTTTGGGCGGATAATGTGGCCGCCGGCACAGTGTCCTTTGCTGCTTTGGTAGCCCTCCATTACAGGAAGAAAACCGGGAATGGGCAGTTCATAGATATTTCCCAGGCAGAGAATTTGTTGCCGCATATGGGCGAATCCATTTTAGAGTACACCATGAATGGAAGGCTGCCGCCGATCATGGGTAACCGCGACCATGCCATGGCTCCGCACGGCTGCTACCCTTGCCGGGGCGTGAATAAGTGGGTGAACATCTCCATTTCCTCAGACGCGGAGTGGCAGGCTTTCGGTGAAGCCATCGGGAATCCGGATTGGGTCAAAGACGCACGGTTTGAAACGGTCTTGGGGCGTTATCGTCACCAGGACGAGCTGGATAAACTGGTGACCGCCTGGACGCTGACACAGGATAATTTTTCGGTAATGCACCTTCTTCAATCGGTAGGAGTTACCGCCGGGCCGGTAGTCAGCCCATCGACGGTGTACAGTGACCCGCATTTGCAGGCACGTGGCTTCTTCAAAGAGGTGACTCACCGGGAAACCGGCACACATTCTTATCCCGGCATGTTCTTCAAGTTTTCCCGGACGCCGGCGGAAGTACGACTACCCCCACCTTGTCTCGGTGAACATAACGCATATGTACTCACGGAACTGCTGGGAATATCTGAAGATGAATACGCCGCCCTGGAAAAAGATAATATCATCGGTACGGAATACCTGCCGGGGGCGTAATTGTTTTTCCGTTTTTTATTTATACGGATCATAAAATCCGGGAAGGTGGAGGCTGTCAAAATGAATCACAACGTTATCGCGGAACTAAAGGTTATCCCGCTCGGCACATCGTCTCCCGGCTTGAGCGAATATGTCAAAGCCGTGGTTGCTATCGTGAAAAAGACGCCCGGCATCAAGTATCAGGTAACGCCCATGGCGACGATTATCGAAGGTCCGTTGGCAAAAGTACTGGAGCTGGCGAAGCAAGTCCACGAGCTACCATTTCAAATGGGGGCGCAGCGTGTGCTTACTTCACTGAGCATCGATGATCGGCGGGATAAGCCTATTACCATGGAAAGTAAAGTAAAAGCGGTCAGTTAGGCGTTTCTAAAGCTGCGGAAGACTTCTTTCAAATCCGGGCGTTTGCCATACATCAAGAGGTATGTCCGGAACAGTTTCCCGGCTAATATGAAGCACCCGATGATGGACAAAATCATCAGGACAATGCTGACCGCCAGTTCCCAGACAGGTATCTCGGAAAGTCCCAACCGCATCATTACCGTTATCGGGGAGGTAATGGGTATGAACGTAAGTATTTTTACCACGACATTTTCCGGGTGTTCCATAATAAGCGCCATAAAATAAATCGGCACGATCACCGGCAGGGTAAACAAAACCGACATCTGCTGCCCTTCACGCGCGGTGGGTGCGATAGCGCCTGCGCCGGCCATCGATACTGCTACCAATAAATAACCGAGTATGAAATATATTAAGCCCACCACCAGAAATTCCGGCGTAATATTCAATACTCCGATATAGGTACTGAAGTTATCCAAAGCAAGTTTCATAATGAAACCGGCTGAAACCATCCAGATGACGATCTGTAACAGTCCGCCCGCGCCGAGCCCGATCACTTTTCCGACTAATAGTTGCCCGGAAGAAACGGAAGATAACAAAATTTCCATTACCCGGTTTTCTTTTTCTTCACCTAATCCCTGTAGCAGATACCCTGATGAAGAAAAAATGGACATCAGCAACAAAATGGCGAACAGATAGGCGAGGATCATCGCGCTGATGCCGCCCTGCTGCTTCGCCACTTCTCCGGTACCGGTCAATGTGGTGCTGACGATATTCATCGGGGCCTTAGCCCGCGCGATGACTTCCGGGGTGTTTCCTTGCAAGAGATTAGCCAATAGGAAATCACGGATTGTGGTTTGCCCTATGCCGCTCATCTCAATCTCGTTTTTCAGGCCGTATCTCTGGATCAAACCGCTGGAAATATAGTCGGATGGAATCACTAAATATTCCACAATGTCTTTGTTCAGTAATGCTGCTTTGGCTTCATCTTCGGTGCCGTACTTCACCAGCGTCAGGGCGCCCTGGGATTCGTTTTTGGTGAAACTACCGACATGATCGATATAGCCGATGTTCTGCACGGTTGGGGTCGACGAATTGATAATCGTGGGAATTACCCGGGCTGCCAACAGCCCGATCAAAGCGATTACCGGCACGATCAGGGTCATGATGATAAACCCTTTTCTTTTCACCATCGTCAGAAATTCATGTTTGATCAACAGCTTCGTTTTATTCACGTTCGTCACCGGCCACTTTGATGAAGATCTCATTCAGCGAAGGTGTGGAAAGCTCGAAACGGTTTACATTGATCCGTTTATGTACCAGTGTTTCGAGCACCATCTGCGGGGTGGTTTTATTATCCAACATCAGTTCTACGGCATGATCATGGGGGCGTTTTTCTGTGACGCCGGGTATTTCCCCCAGTTCACCCTGAAACTCTATTAACACCGAATTATTGCGGTATTTGGCTTTAATTGAGGGGATGTCGCCGTAAAGCACCAGCCGCCCCTTGTTGATCATCAGAATCCTATCACACATCTCTTCAATTTCGTTCATGCGGTGCGTGGACATGATCACTGTCTTCCCCTGTTTTCTCAAATCCAGCATGATCTCTTTAAGTAGTTGGGCATTCACCGGATCGAGGCTGGCGGTGGGTTCGTCCAGGATAATCAACTGAGGGCTGTGAATAATGGTCACGATCACCTGGATGATTTGCCCCATACCGCGGCTAAGCTCCTCGATTTTCTTCTGACGGTGCCCGATCATATCCACTCGTTTCAATAATTCTTCAGCCCGTTTGCCGGCAGTTTTGGCATCGACGCCCTTGAGCGAGGCGAAATAGATGATAGAATCGATAACACTAAGTTTCTTGTACAGGCCGCGTTCTTCTGGTAGATAACCGATGTTGTTTTTCGCGCCTTCGGTGAGTGTTTCGCCCAGGATTTTCACCTCACCCGAATCCGGTTTGATGATATCCATCATCATGCGGATAGTGGTCGTCTTGCCGGCGCCGTTGGGTCCGATCAAACCGAAAATCTCCCCCGGTTTAACCACGAAAGAGAGGTCATTGACGACGGCGCGGTTGCCGTAAGCTTTTCTGATATGGTTGACTTCAACCGTGTTGTTTTTCATTTCCATAGGCATGTTAACAGCTATTATAACATAGCCGCCGACGTGGTTTTAGTCACAAATAAACCATGTATGACGGTGTTCTTGACACTCTGCGTGAATTCCACTATTATCGCAGGTAAAGCAGTCTCTTTCACGAGCGGGAGGTAAACATGACATACGATACGGGCGCCGGGGCTGCCGCTGTAGCGGCGACCACTATCATCGCGCGGGCAGTTAAAGCTTCCGGGGCAATCATCCGCGTGGAACCGGGTGATTTCAAAGAAATTTTGAACAAAGAAGGCCGTGCTCTTGTCATTAAAGCCAAAGGCGGCTTTTTCAAACCGAATTACCAGTATTTGACCTCTTACAAAGGCTTTGTCTTTTTCACCAAATCCAGCAGTGAAATGATGTTTTCCCCGGAAGTGGAATTTATCAATGCCAAGGAAATCTGGATACCCGACTAATATATGAAATTGAAAATTACTACCTTGAGCGAAAACACGGCTTCGGCTCTAGGTATACTCGCAGAATGGGGGCTGAGCGTGCTGGTGGAAACCGGCGACACCGCCATTTTGCTGGATACAGGGCAGAGCGTTTCGGTGCCACATAACGCCCGTGTCCTCAGGGTAGACCTTTCCAAAGTGAGCAAAATTTTGCTCAGCCACGGACATATAGATCATACCGGCGGATTGTTGCCTGTGTTGAAGCTGGTAAAACCGGATGTGCAAATTATCGCCCACCCGGACGTGCTGGACGCCAAATACTCCGGCAGGTACGAAGAGAACCGTCATTATATCGGTATCCCGCCTTGGTCGCAGGAATTGCAAAAACTCGGAGCAAGATTTAATTTGACTAAAGAATCGGTGCAACTGGCGGATAATATAATCACCACGGGCGAGGTGCCACTGGTCACCGATTTCGAGCAAGTCGACCCCAACCGTTTCTATGTGAAATCAGATTCGACCTGGCAGGATGATAATCTGTTGGACGATCAGGCAATTATCATCAACCACGAACCGGGATTGATTGTGATACTGGGGTGCGCGCACCGGGGGATGATCAATACTATTTACCACGCCCAAAAACTGACCGGCAGAAAAGAGATACAGATGGTGATTGGCGGGTGCCATCTCATCTGGTCGGATGCTTCGAGGATCTACAAAACAATCGATGCTCTCAAGGTTTTAGATGTGCAAAAGGTAGGAGTGTCTCATTGTACCGGCATGGAAGCCTCTGCTATGATGGCGCAGGCACTAGGCGACAGCTTCTTTTTCAACAACGCCGGTGATATCATCAGTATCGATGGGGCTAAAATAGAGGTCAGCTAGGAGAAGAAATGGATCTGTCCGTGCAACTCGCCCCGAAAAATAAAAAAGGGCTGCTGCTCTCAAACCCGGTGATGCCGGCTTCCGGTACCTTCGGTTACGGCATGGAATTCGAGAAAATATTCGATATTCAGAAGCTGGGTGCAATTGTTTGCAAAGGCACCACGTTGCAATCCAGAATCGGGAACAAGCAGCCGCGTATCGCGGAAACGGCTGGCGGGATGCTCAATTCCATCGGTTTACAGAATGTCGGGGTAGACTCCCTGATTCGGGATATCGCTCCGGTTTGGGCGAAGTGGCAGGTGCCGGTTATCGTCAATATGGCCGGGGCAACCTTTGAGGAATACGGCGAAGTGGCGCGGCGGCTGGATAATGTCAAGGGTATCGCGGCGATAGAGTTGAATATTAGTTGTCCCAATGTCGCCGAAGGCGGCGCGGAATTCGGGGCGCGAGTGGAATCGGCGACCGCCGTCACGAAAATCGTGAGGAAATCCACATCTTTACCCTTGATTGTCAAATTGACTCCCAATACTGCAGATGTCGTCAGAATTGCGCAATCGGTGGTGGCGGAAGGCGCCGATGCCCTGTGCCTGATCAATACCCTGAAAGGCGCCGCGGTGGATATCAAAAAACGTAAGCTTTTACTCGGTAATGGTTACGGCGGCTTATCTGGTCCTGCCATCAAGCCCGTTGCCTTGTACATGGTGCATCTGGTAGCCGGAGTGGTGGATGTCCCCATTATCGGTTGTGGAGGCATTGTTACCGGTCTCGATGCCATTGAATTCTTCATGGCGGGCGCGAGTGCCGTGCAGGTAGGTACCGCTCATTTTGCCAATCCGATAGCTTCGTTGGATGTGCTCGAGGGTATCAAAACCTATCTCAAAGCGCAGAAAATCGAAGATTTCAAGGAACTGGTCGGCACGGCGCGGAAATAACCGCAGATGAACATCACCGATGCCCACTGTCACCTGGATGAAGACCGTTTTGATGCCGATCGGGAAGAGACAATCACCCGCGCGCTGGCTGCCGGCGTGAGCCGATTTATCACTGTCGGCACCGATATCGATTCCGATAAAAAAGCCATCACGCTGGCGGAGAAATATCCGCCAATTTACGCCGCCGTGGGTATTCACCCCAACGATTCGTCCAAAGCTACAGAAGCCGATTTTGATCGATTAACAGCTTTGGCTGGTCATGCTAAAGTGGTCGCCATCGGGGAAACGGGGCTGGATTTTTACCGTGACTACTCTCCTCGGGAAACGCAGATTAAAGCCTTCCAACGCCATTTGGAGATTGCCCGGCAAATGCGTTTACCTATAATCATCCATACCCGGCAATCGACTACCGAGACCACGGAAATTCTAAAGCAATGGGTGAATCAAACAGGAACGCCATCGTCATCTCCGGGCGTTATTCATTGTTTTTCCGGTGATTGGCCTACCGCAAAACAATACTTGAACCTGGGCTTTTACCTATCCTTTGGCGGGTATATCGGTTATCCCCGCAGTCATTCTCTTGAAGTGATTCGGCAGGTCCCCCTGGATAAATTATCGGTAGAAACAGATGCGCCTTTTCTCCCGCCGCAACCGTTCC
>JAQTOJ010000024.1 GCA_028713395.1 Dehalococcoidales bacterium
ACCTATGCTCGCGCCCGCCGATGTCGGCGAAGATGAAGTCACGAACGGATAGGTGCCAAAATCGGGGTCGAGCATCGTGCCCTGCGCCCCTTCCAGCAAAACGGTCTTACCCTGTTTCAGGCATTTCTCCAGCATCACCGTCGTATCGCGCACATATGGTTTCAGCCGCTTGCCGTATTCCAGGTATTCTTTATAGATTTTTTCCAGTGAAAGAGGCTCGGCATCGAAGATCTTGGTCAATAACAGATTCTTGTATTCCAGCACGGAACGCAGTTGTTCTTTGAAGTTTGCCATATCCACCACGTCACCGATCCTGATGCCGTGACGGGCGGTCTTATCCGCAAAGGCCGGCCCGATGCCCCGTGCCGTCGTGCCGATGGCCTTGCCGCCGCGCAGCTTCTCTTCCAGCCCGTCCAGCAGCGGATGATAAGGCATGATCACGTGCGCGCGGTCGCTGATATAAAAACGGGATGTATCCACGTCTCTTTGCTTGAGCATATCCAGTTCGCTTGCCAAAATCGCCGGATTCACCACTGCCCCGTTGCCGATCACGCAGGTGGCGCGCGGTGAAAAAATGCCCGAAGGCACGAGGTGGAGTTTGAATTCCCCGAATTGATTGATGACCGTGTGTCCGGCATTATCCCCGCCGGAAAACCGTACTACGATATCCGCCTCTTCCGCCAGCAGGTCGACGACCTTCCCTTTGCCTTCGTCTCCCCATTGTCCACCGATAACAGCAATTGCGGGCATAGTATCTCCTATCCTAAATTCATTTGGTTTTTTGCCAGACGTAAAATAACCGTTGCCCGGCGGTTATCCAGCTTAACAACGCCATCAAACCCAGGGCGATGAGCAGGACCGGATTAAAGCGACTGAACAATAGCCCAAGAGACAGTATAACGATTCTTTCAGGGCGCGTAAAGACCCCCACTTCACAATTTACATTGATCGCTTCCGCCCGCGCCCGGATGTAGCTTACCAGTTGTGAGGCGATCAGCGTCAATCCGGTCAGCAAAATGCCGGTCAGTGAAGGATTTTGCAGGTAATAGATCGTCAAACCCAGCAGCGCCACCGCTTCCCCTACCCGATCGAGCGTGGAATCCAGCACCGCCCCGAATTTCGTGGATTGGTTCTTCAAACGCGCCAGTGAGCCGTCCAGCATATCGAACAAACCGGAAAAAGCCACCACCCAGCCGGCGGCGAATAAATGCCCGGTGGCTGCCAAAACCGCCGCAACGACGGCAATGATTAACCCTATCCAGGTCAGCCCGTTAGGTGTTATGGAGGTTTTTGATATCAGTTTGACCAGCGGTTCGGCGAAATACCGGCCGATCGCCCGGCGCGGCTTCTGTAAATTGATCATTTACCCGCCTCTAAACGCTGCCGCCTTACTTTCTCTGTGGTTGTCTGGTAAAAAGATAACACCCGCTGCGAGACCTGCTCCCAATCGTATTTCTGCGCCGTCAATATCGCGTTTTTGCCCATTTCTTCCCGCTTCTTCTTATCGTTGAGCAGGACTAACAGGCTTTGCGCCAGCGCATGGCTGTCCATCGGCGGCACCAGCAAACCATCGCTTCCCTGGTTCACCACATAGGTAAAGCCCTCAATGTTCGTCCCCACCACCGGTCTTCCCGTGGCCATCGCTTCCAGCAGGATCAGACCAAAGCTTTCATGCCCGGTATTCGGGGCGCAGAATACATCCGCCGTGCGGTAATAACGCGGCTGGTCTTCAAAAGAAACCATGCCGGTGAACACCACATCCTGGAGACGATTATCCTTCACCCAGTTTTCGTAACGCTTGCGCAAACGCGTGCCTGGCCCGCAGACGATCAAACGCGTGTTGGGCATTTCTTTTTTCACCAGATAGAAGGCTTTCAAAAGGTAATTTAACCCCTTGCGCGGTTCCAGCCTGCCCATAAACACAATGTTGAGCTTGCCGTCCTTGAATTGCTCCATTTCGGCAACCTCGGGACGGAAATGTTTCAGATCGATTCCATTCGGGATGATGTTGTAATCAGTCGGCACATATGATTTCGCGTAGGCTTCCGCCGCTTTGGAGACGGCGATATGTCCGTGCAATTTACGCGCCCGGCGGTGCAGCATCCAGGAGCTGATGGGTTTCCCGAAATTATAACCCGGTTTGCCGGAAGCGGCATGAAAAGTGCCTACGTTGATGGTATCGGAAAATCGTAGCACGGCGCTGCACAGCATCGGCATAAAAGGTTCGTGCAGATGCACCACATCGAACTTCTCTCTTGCCAGTACCTCTTTGATCGTGGGTGCTAAGTGCAAAGATAAAGACACCCGGATAATCGAATCACTGGCCGGAATGGGGAACGGTCTGCCAATCTTGATAAACTGGTCGCCGAAATCCCCCACCGGCCTGGAAGTAGGCGCGATCACCCGCACATCATGCCCCAGACGCACAAAATGACCGTACAAAGAGGATATGTGCCGCCCTACTCCGCCCGGATGGGCAAAATCGTAGGGTGAAACCAGCGCAATCTTCATCGTTTTCCCCCGGGATTAACCTGCTTTATTAGACTTTCAGGTTAACGCTTTCGTTTCTCGGTCGGTTTTTTCTCGGTCAGTTTATTGGTGGCAATAAATTGCTCCACCGCTTCCCGCGCTTTGTCATCCGAAAATTGTACCGGAGGTGATTTCATGAAGTAGGATGAAGGTTCTATCAAGGAACCGCTCAGACCTTTATCCATGGCTAATTTGCAGCAGCGAATCGCATCGATGACCACACCGGCGGAGTTCGGGCTGTCCCACACTTCCAGCTTCAATTCCAAATCCAGCGGCACGTCCCCAAACGTTCTGCCTTCCATTTTAATGTGGCAGAATTTGCGGTCGAGCAGCCAGGGCACATAGTCACTGGGACCCACATGAATGTCGCCCGGAGGTAAGGCGTAATCCATCTGCGAGGTCACGGAATTGGTCTTGGAAATTTTCTTGGATTCCAGTCTTTCACGTTCCAGCATATTCAAGAAATCGGTGTTGCCGCCGAAGTTCAATTGGTAGGTTCTTTCCAGTTTCACGCCTCTGTCACGGAAAAGACGGGTCAGCACGCGGTGCACAATGGTGGCGCCCACCTGGGATTTAATGTCATCCCCGATCACGGGCAAACCGCGCTCGGCAAAACGGTCGCTCCAGTCTTTCTGCCGGGCAATGAAAACGGGAATGCAGTTGATCATGCCGCAACCGGCATTCAAAATCTGTTCCACATACCATTTGGTCGCCATCTCGGAACCGACGGGCAAATAATTCAGCACGACATCGGTCTTCGTTTCTTTCAGAATCTTCACGATGTTGGCGGTGGGTCCGGGGGCTTTTTCTATGATCTGGGAAAGATATTTGCCCAGACCGTCGTGCAGCATCCCGCGGTCCACATTGACGCCCATTTTCGGCACATCGCAGAATTTGAAAGTATTGTTCGGCTTGGTGTAAATGGCTTCCGCCAGGTCTTTGCCCACTTTATTCTTATCGATATCGAAGGCCGCCACGAAATTGATATCCCGGATGTGATAACCGCCCAGATTGACGTGCATCAGACCCGGCACAAAGTCGGTTTCGCTGGCATTCTGATAATAGTGGACGCCCTGGACAAGAGAAGAAGCGCAATTCCCAACGCCGATGATGGCTACATTAATTTTCCCCATGAATAGTTTCCCTCCAATTTTTCGGACGATTTATTTGCAACTGCAACTATTTGCATTAAAACCGGTGGTGCATCGTTTCGGTCGGCGGCTTCTGGCTTTTCCCGAAAGTGTATATCTTGGCATTACAGGTCGGGCAGACCCCGGAAGTGGCTTTCTTATCGTTTTTCAGCGTTACTTCCTCCGGTGATTTGATGTTCACTTTTTCACGGCACTTGAAACAATATGCTTTCATGTGTTACATCCTTTTCCACAGCAATTCCCTTCACAAGCCCGACTATTATTCGTACCACATAGGTCGGGTGGTGTCAAGCTGGCGAACACTTTTTCCGGTTGCCAGAGCTGTTTATCTTTATCAAAACGCATCACTCCCAGCAACGCTCCGTCGCCTGTATACGCGCGTAAATGGTCTTGGTTGGCTGAGGAGTTGAAAGCCACCGCTATCCCGTTGCGGATGTTTTTCGCCATTTCCCCACCCACCACCACCGCTTGCCAGTTTTCCAGCATGCTGTCCAGTGGATACAGTAAACTCTCCCAGTAACCCGTGCGCACTGATTCCTCAAACTGCTCCAGCGTCAGGGCGTTCTTATAATCGAAAACCCCTACCCTGGTGCGGATCAAATTTCTCAAAGTTCCCCCGCAGCCCAGTGCTTCGCCGAGATCGTTGGCGATGGAACGGATATAAGTGCCTTTACCGCACACTACTTCAATCGTCAGCACCGGCGCATGCCAGTCCTTCAAGACAATGCTTTTAATAGAGGCGGGACGGCTCTTGATTTCCACGCTCACGCCGGCGCGCGCCAGTTCGTAAAGCGGCTTTCCCTGGTGTTTCAGTGCGCTGTATATCGGCGGTGTCTGTTGGATTTCCCCGATAAATGCCTGCAAAGCTTCTAAAATTTTCGCCTCGGTCACCGCGCTGCAATCACGGGTGGCGGTCACCGTCCCTTCTTTATCGTAGGTATCGGTGCTGATGCCCAATTCAATTTCCGCCAGATAGGTCTTGGTGGTTAACATCAGGTATTCAACCAGTCGCGTCGCCTGCCCGATGCATATCGGTAGCACCCCGCTGGCATTGGGATCGAGCGTTCCGGCATGTCCTACCCGTTTTTCACCGGTCAGCCTTTTTACCATTGCCACCACGGCGTAGGAGGTTTTTCCGGTAGGTTTGTTGATGTTTAAAATGCCATCCATTACATCTTCACGCCAAATTATTGTTTTTCCTGGAGGCTATCCATTATTCTCAAGACGTGATCGGCTTTGGCTATCGTGTCATCCGCTCTGAAACTGAGCTCCGGTATTTTACGGGCTTTCATCCGGTCGCCCAGCTCATGGCGGAAGAAACCCGCCGCTGCGTTTAAGGTGTTAAGGGTATTCACTTTTTCTTCTTCCGTGCCGAAGTGACTGATAAATACTTTGGCGAAACTTAAATCCGGCGAGATTTCTACCGATGTTACAGAAATAAAACTGCCAAGTCTGGGGTCTTTGACTTGGCGTTGCAGTAATTCGCTGATTTCCTGCCGCAGGAGACTGTTAAATCTGGCAAGACGATGCGTCATCACCAGCCCCCTTAACCGGACTTTTCATTGTGGAAGAACTCCAGAATATCGCCGATCTGATAATCACTGAACCCTTCGACGCCAACACCGCATTCGTAGCCGGTGTTTACTTCGCGCACATCATCCTTAAAGCGGCGCAAACTTTCCACGGTGGATGTTTTGAGGATCTTGCCTTTACGCACTACCCTGACACCCGCGCCGCGCGTGGCTTTGCCATCGGTCACCATCACCCCGGCGATCTTTTCTTTCTTGCCGGCAGTGAAGAGCGCCCGTATTTCCGCATGCCCGTCGATGACTTCCACTAATGTCGGCGCCAGTAAGCCTTTCAGGGCTTTCTCCACATCTTCTACCATGTTGTAGATAATGCTGTAATTGCGGATGCTGATGCCTTCGCGTTCCGCCTGTTTTTTGGCGCCCAGTTCCGTGGCCACGTTAAAGCCGATGACCACCGCTTTGGAGGCAATGGCCAGCATAATATCGCTTTCCGTAATATTACCGGTGCCGCTGTGGATGATTCTGACCTTCACGGCATCGGTGGAGACTTTTTCCAAAGAGTTTTTGATCGGCTCGATGCTGCCCTGGACATCGGTTTTCAAAATGATTCCCAGTTCCTGCACCTTACCGGCATTGATCTGGTCGTAGACATTGCTCAAATTGACGGCTTTGGCGGCGGCGGCTTCTTTTTCCAGAGCCTCGTGTTTCTTGGCGATCAAAGCCTGCGCGGCTTTTTCATCCTCGACCACCGTCATAATATCCCCGACCTGAGGCGCCACGCTCAAACCCAGTACTTCTACCGGAGTTGACGGCGGGGCTTTCTTGATCCGTTTTCCCGCGTAATTGAACATGGCTTTGACCCGTCCCCAGTTTTCCCCTACGGCAATGACTTCACCCTCTTTCAAGGTGCCGCTGCTTACCAATACGGTAAAGAGCGCGCCGCGGGTTTTATCCATCTTGGCTTCGATCACGGTGCCTTCCGCCGGTTTGGTGGGATCGGCTTTCAAATCTTCTATTTCGGCCAGGATCATCAGGTTTTCCAGTAATTGGGGAATACCGGTCTTTTCCCGGGCGGATACCGGCACGGAAATAACATCGCCGCCCCAGTCTTCCACTACCAATCCGGCTTCCGCCAGTTGTTGCTTTACGCGGTCGGGGTTGGCGCCGGCTTTATCTATTTTATTAATTGCCACCACAATCGGCACACCGGCCGCTTTCGCATGGTCTATCGCTTCCAGTGTCTGCGGCATTACGCCATCGTCCGCGGCCACCACCAGTACGGTAATATCCGTCACCTGTGCGCCGCGGGCACGCATGGCTGTAAACGCTTCGTGTCCCGGCGTATCCAGGAAGGTCACTTTCTGCCCGTTGACTTCTACCTGGTAAGCGCCGATATGTTGGGTAATGCCGCCCGCTTCAGTATCCACGACATTGGTTTGACGAATCGCATCCAGTAATTTGGTCTTGCCATGATCGACGTGGCCCATGATCGTCACCACAGGTGGTCTATGTATCAAGCCGCCGGCTAATTCCCCGGGCTGGCTTTTTTGATGGTCTTTTAGTTCGGAATGCTGTTCGCTGGCTAAAACGCGGTGTTTCAGGCGGGTTTCCAGTCCCAAATCCGTAGCGATCGTAGCGGCGGTCTTGTAATCCACCACCTGATTGATGTTCGCCATGATACCGCTTTTCATCAGGCGCTTGATGATTTCTACCGGTGAGACATTGAAGCTCTCGGAAAGCTGACGCACGCTCGAAGCGGCGGGTAATTCTATCGGGGCAGTTTTCGCTGGCGCTCCCGCAACAGGGGCTTTATCCGCGGCCGGCTTATTAGTTGGGTTCTGTTTCTCTGAGCTTACCACTTTACTCCCCGTTAGAGTTGTTCTTTATATTCTTCCAGCTTCTGCCGGTCGGTTTGACTCAACCCCGAGCGTAACACGCCCTCGATGCGGTTGGCTTTCAACCCTTCTTCCCAGCACTTCCGGTTGCGGCACAGGTAGCAGCCGCGCCCGGGTAATTTACCCTTTTCATCCACCGCCACGCTGCCATCGGCCATCCGCACGATGCGGACCAATTCCCGCTTTTGCTTTACCTGGCGGCATGCCAGGCACGTTCGCTGCGGTAAGCGTTTAGCGGCTGGTTTTTGGGTATCAGTAGGTTTCTTCATCCTCTATTTCTATTTCCTGGCGGCGTCCTTTACGCAGGCGCGGACCTTCGCCTTCACGTTCTTTGGTGGGCGTGCCCTTCTTTTTCTTCTTGGCTTTGGCATCTTCACGCGCCGGGCCGCCGAGTATTTCTTCTGCGAAACGGACTTCACGTTTCTGCGGCGTTGCGGGCGCTTCGAACTTCACCGGTTGCGCGGTTTCAACTTCTTCTACAACCTCTTCCGCCGGCGTCTCGCCTTCTTCTA
The DNA here is from genome assembly GCA_028713395.1 of Dehalococcoidales bacterium. Classification (GTDB taxonomy): domain Bacteria; phylum Chloroflexota; class Dehalococcoidia; order Dehalococcoidales; family Fen-1064; genus JAQTOJ01. The sequence continues at coordinate 7,617 of JAQTOJ010000024.1, forward strand.
CTTCTACGGCCGCAATCTCCGCTTTACCGGCCGCAACTGCCACTGCCTCGGTTTCGGCTTTTTCATCCAGCGCTGCTTCCGCGGCGGCTTCTTCTTCCTCGGCGGGTTTGGCGGCTTCACGCTCGGCTTCCCAAATGGAGGCCGGTTTGATATCGATCTTCCAGTTGGTCAATTTCGCGGCTAAACGGGCGTTTTGCCCTTCTTTGCCAATCGCCAGGGATTGCTGCTTGTCCGGCACGATCACCGTGGCTACGCCTTCGTTACGGTGTAATTCCACCGCCACGATCTGGGCCGGGCTTAAGGCGTTGGCGATAAAATTAGCGGGGTCGGCATTCCATGCCACCACGTCTATCTTCTCACCGTTCAGTTCACTGACGATGTTCTGGATGCGGATGCCGCGTAAACCCACGCAGCAGCCCACCGGGTCGATACCCGGCTGCTTGGTAGTGACGGCCACTTTACTGCGGAAGCCTGCTTCACGCGCCACGGATTTTATTTCCACTGTGCCGTTGGTCACTTCCGGTATTTCCAGTTCGAAAAGCCGCTTTAAAAGTTCCGGGTGCGAACGGGAAACTATCACCTTGGGGCCTTTGGCGGTCTTGGCCACTTCTACCATGTAGACTTTCAGTCTCTGGCCAATGCGGTATCGTTCCGTCGGAATCTGTTCCTGCGGCGGTAACACCGCCTGGGCTCTCCCCAGGTCGAGCATCACCTGGCGCGCTTCGATCCGCTGGATGATCGCGCTCACGATATCGCCGGATTTCCCGGCGTATTCTTCAAAGATCGCGCTGTGTTCGGCTTCATGCAAACGCTGTAAAATCACCTGCTTGGCAGTCTGCGCGGCGATACGTCCGGCGTTCTGCGGCGTGGCTTCCACCATCAGCAGTTCTTCAAGTTTGGCGTCGGATTTGAATTTTTTCGCTTCTGCCAGTGTCATCTGACTGCGGGAATCGTCTACTTTTTCTACGACAGTCTTCTCCGCCCAGACCTCTACCCTGCCCGTATTCCGGTTGATTTTCACGGCAATATTCTGGTTGGGGGCAAAACTATCCTCTTTACGGTAAGCGGAAACTAACGCCGACTCCACCGCAGTGATGACAGTTTCTTTGGGCAGATTTTTCTCTGCCGATAACTGGGTGATAGCGAGGAGAAACTCGCTTTTCATCTCAGACCTCAGCCTCCATATTTATTCGCATCAAGAAAAAAAGTGGGAATCACACCCACTTTTCAAGTAATCACGCTCAGTATAACATAATTGCAAGACCCGTGCAACCGGAAAACACCTTGCCGCGAGCCTCTAAAACGGCCCCCTTTGGCTTTAGTTGGTCACCCCTTCTGTCATCCCCCCTTTCTCTTGTCATTCTCAGAGCACGCAGTGGGAAAGAATCTGGTATTTCTCCCCCTCTTGTCATGCTGGAGGAGCCCGCCTTTTCTCCAACACTACAGGACGACGAAGCATCTCCGGGTGGGGCTGTACACTTCCCCTTGTCCACTTTCACGTCATCCCAACGGAAGTTGAAATCCAGCGTTTCCTTCTCCCTTCAAGCTTGCAGAGCCCATCCCCGTCCTGATCGGGGAGAGATACAGAGGGATTTGTCATAAATCTACCTCCTTGTCTCCTCGCCCCTTGTGGAAGAGGACTAAGGTGAGGGGGTATATTGCCCCATATGCGCATCTTCATCGCCATCCCATGTGAATCTAGTTGTTCCCTCCCTTCAAGTTTGAAGAGCCTGTCCCCGACCTGATCGGGGAGAGGTCAGGAGGGATTTGGTAAATTATCAATGCAGACGAATCGGAACTTGATACAATGTGCTGCCCCCGCCTCCACTACCCCATCACGAGATACGAAGTACCTAAGCAATCTCTCTTCTGCAAATCGAACTGATAAGCCGAAAATAGCGCGCTGGGTGCGGTTCGTTAGGTAAGATAAAACTTCATTCCACATCAACCAAAAGCAAATGAGACCTCAATAACCGGGTTTACAGGCTGTTTTTCTTGACATTTCCCTTCAGGATGTATGATACTGAATGATGACGCGGGGTGGAGCAGTGGCAGCTCGTCGGGCTCATAACCCGAAGGTCGTTGGTTCAAATCCAACCCCCGCTACCAAATTAGAAGCTAAAAAGCCCTCGAAACCATGTAAGGAATCGGGGGCTTTTTCATTTTTGCTAACAAATTGCTAACAGTAGATATTTAATTATCATAGTGAGTATTGAGGAAAGACAAGGGAAGTATCAAGAATAATGAACACGTACTTTACTGGTTCTGTTTTGGATATTGACCTTCAATATCTTTCATGCAGTCTTCAGCTTCCTTTTTTGTATAGGTAAGGTCTCTACGAATTACAAAGTGTACAATAAAACAGATGATTCCCGCTAAAGTAGAAGATGCAAACACTGACCAGAAAATGACCAGCTTTACATCCTCTGTATTTGGAGGCATTGACATTGCTGCGAATAAAGCTGTCGGTGCTACACCCAGGAAAAAAAAGGCAAGGGATAAAAATAATGTGTCACCTGATTTAATTCGCGAAATTGTTTTTTTTAGACGGTTCCAGTCAGATTCTGGGACAGCATAAGCTCCTTCCTTTGACGGGCTTTTAAGCTCATATTCCTGACTAAAAACAGGAGTCTGTTTAGTCACTTTTAATGACTCCTTTTGTTTCTTCGGAAGTCTTTTCCTTGCTTAAAGAAATGAGTCCCAGTGGGATAGCGTTAAAAAATTTGATATATCCGCATTTAGTACACGTGGCAACTATGACAGGCACGATAGAATTGTTTCCACCCAAAACAATACTGCCGCTAAAGAATTCACGAAGTTCGAAAACTGTGTCGCTGACAACCCAATTGTTATTGTCACAACAAGTGCATTTTTTGTCTGTCCAATAAAGGGCTAGTTTTTCAACAAGTATTTTTTTCTGTTCATCATTTAAGCGCATATTATAACCCCTGTATCATGTAAGAAATTATACTCTATATTGTGTAATAGTCAAATATTATTGTTACTAATCAATTTACAGCAAGTAGTATTTCGTCAAACCGTTTGGCGGCGGCTGTCTGCATACCTGGAGCTACGTGGCTGTAAGTATCGAGGGTTATTTGAATGCTAGAATGCCCTAGTCTTTCCTGTACAACTTTCGGATGTATTCCTTGTTTTAACATCAAAGAGGCATGCGTATGCCTGGCATCATGCAAACGAACACTTTTCAATCCGATTCGGCGCGTAAGTTTAATCCAAGCATGGGTTATCGTGTCTGGTAATAACGTCGTTCCATCAATATGACTGAATAATAAACTATCATCGTTCAAAGGATTTCGGCATAGTAAATGCAAGCCTTTTTGATAACCATAATGGCCGTCGCCTTGCAATTTTTGACTACTATTTTGAAAATACACTAACCCTAGTTTCTTGGGCACGGCAAAATCTTGCACCAAAATCAAGTTTTAGTATCTTTCCTTTTAGTGAATTACTTAAGCTTATAATACCTCTGTGGTTTGCCACGATTGCCGAATAGACCTTCTAATTAACGTTAACGATACCAAACCCAAATCAGCCCCAGTTGTTCACTTTCTACTTCGTTTGGTTTTCATCACATTGACACCGTAGCAATAAACAGAATCGGGAAGGTTAAAAATGAGACAATTAACAAGAGTAACGTTCTCCTTAAGTTGTCCTTCATCTCTCTTACCGTTTCATCCCCTAGGTCATCTCTGGACATTAAAAATCCAAATTCCTTGAATCCGTTTAAATCCTCGGTCTCTGCCATCGGGGGCGTGGCTCCCCAAAGTGATTTTGAGTAGGGATGTACGTCTTTCCATTTTGAATAGTGATTCTGTTTTAAGTAATTGTTTAATCGGCGTCTTTCAATGAAATTTATTATCATCAAACTCACCCAAGTTGTAGCGGCGTATATCGTGAATAAATTGAAGAGAACATCCTCCGAGGCGTGTAGAAATACGGTGAAACGAAGTATCAGCAATAACAAGACAAAGCCAAACCACACCAGCCAGTAAATCCTTGCCTTACCTTTTATACTATTAGTGTTACTCATTGACTACCTATTATATCAAGAGTTATAGAATTAGCAACCCACAACAACTTGGCTGATTACAGTCTAGACAGGCATAATAAGAAGGGCTAGCGATGAACTAGCCCTTCTTTGTTTCTAGTGGTCTTTGACCCATTTAATCAGGTCTGCCTTGAAAAATACCAGTTTACTCCCCACCAGATGTGACGGTAGCCCTTCCTTCATCAGCTTGTACAGCGTCTGATGACTGATGCCTAGAAATTTCTGGGCATCGGCAAAAGAGTAGATAACCTTTTCTAAATCAATATCAGATTCCCGCTAATCACATAGGCACGTATTGCCGTATTGTCCTATTCTTCCCTAGTAAAACCTGGGCGCATCCTGTGGAGCCAGCGGACATATTGGATTCGGCAAATAGCGGTTGCCGTAGGCAAATAGCGCATCGCGGAAACAATGCCCGCTGGCGCGGTGGCATTCATCAAAATGGTCGCAATCATGGCAAACCGAACCGGTAAATTTGTTACGCGCCGGGTAAATGTAATCGAGCAGACGCTTTGAATTCCAGATCTCCATGATCGATTGCCGGTGTATATCGCCCACGAAATGTTCCTCTATCTGGGGTATTTGTTCGCAAAGAAAAGCGCGTCCGTCCGGCGCAATGCTCATCGAACTGGATCCCCCGGAACAACGTGAACGTTTCTGCCAGTTGGCCCAGCGTTCTTCCAAACTTGGCTCAGCATCATTGCTCTTGGCGGTATCCCGCGCCTGCGCGCCGTAAACAATGGTGCAATCGCCGAACTCCGTGCGTAAATTCTCCACCTGCTCCGCCACCCGGGCGCTATCCGCCGGATTGACGAAAAGATCGTCGGCATGATGAAAGTGGGAACGACCGTAATCGATTAGCTGCATGTCTCTGACGCCCATGCCGTACAAAAACCTCAGGAGTTGCGGCGCCAGCTTGATGTTATACGGCGTCAGCACGGCTTTCGCCCGCACGGCAACCCCGTTTGCCAGCAGGTTTTTTATCGAATCGATCGCGCGTTCGTACGAACCTTTCGCGCCGGTCAGAAAATCCGCGATTTCCGGATTCGGCGCATCGATGCTGATCTGCACGTTTCTTTCCGCCAAACCGATATCCGCCAGACGCGCCGCCATATTACGGTCGATATGGCATTTGGTCGATACAAAAAACCACATGTTGTTCCGCACCAGATATTCAAAAACTCCCAATGCGTCCCGGTAGGTCAGCGGATCGCCGCCCAGCAATCCCACCCGGTCGATCTTCAGTGCGGCCGCCTGATCGATGATCTCGAACCATTGCTTAGAGGTCATTTCATCGGTCAACTTTATCGGGCGTCTCTCGGCGTAACAATACCGGCAGTCAGTCTGGCATCTATGGGTCAACGTCAGATTGAACGTTATCGGCACTTCCAGCCGGCGCGGATGCTTTAGTTTCACTGGCGGACTCAGCAGGTCTTTGGCGGCATATTTCACGATTTCCCGTCCCCCGGTTTCAGAACGGGGCAGAAGTCGTTTTATCCCGTCTTTGTTGACCCAGGTGATCGTATCGCTTACGAGTTGCCCGGCTTGCTCGTTTGATAAATCGAGCAGATAGGCTATCTGCGAAGCCGCATCCGTGTTTGAATTTGTCCCGTCGAAGAGGCTCAACACCAGAATGGTTTTTTGATCCAGCACCAAATAACCCAGTTTGTGGGGGTTTCGGTCGATTAGCGCCGCCCGGGAACCATTTTTCTTGAGTTCCCAATCAGGAGAAATGACTAGATTATCACTACCCGGAGCAGATTTGTTCAACACACTCTCCGTTTATACCCGTGCGGTTTATCAAAATTTAAAGTATCGTGTTATGCCTTCAGGGAACAATTATCAGGGCAGGCGTAACAGGTGGCGCACATATGCGTGCAATCGTTGGAACAGGCGCCCGCGCCGCAATTGCTCGCGGCTGTTCTCACGGTCTTGATGCCTTCCACCGCTTTGGCAATGCCGTACTTTTTACACAGGGTTTTGAGAATTACCAGGTCACCAGTATCTTCCGGATTACCGACTTTCATAAACCCCTCCTGTGATAGAGTAAAACTATTGTATTCTCACATTGTCTATTTGTCAAGCATTCAGGATTCCCCTGTATGCGAGGATTGAAACGGCGAAACAATCTTAGCGCGGCAAGCCAATCCACTTTCTTCATTCGGGTTTAGCCCGATAATCCAGAAACGTCGTCCTTGCGAGAAGTCCCGATAAAGTCGGGACGACGAAGCAATCTAAAACCGTGCCATAGAGTATTAGCTGTGCTCTCAGGGAAGGCATCCCCTCCTTCCCATCCCCGATCTA
>JAQTOJ010000025.1 GCA_028713395.1 Dehalococcoidales bacterium
GTCACCAGCCCCTGCCCAAGAATCGCATCATCTTCTGTTCCGATGACTGCCGCCAGGAAAGACACAAATACAAGTACATGACCTATGAAGAAAAACAGCGTGTCCTGGATAATATCCGGCGGTATCGGGAAAGAAAACGCCTGCAGGTGACCCGCATCATACCAGTTCCCGCCCGTGAACCGGAACTGGTATCCGCCATGCGGTGAACCCCTCAAGTCCAATCACACGAAGCTTATCCGGAGAGCGAAGTCCGGTAGCGAAAACTAGGGAGACGAAAGAATGAAAACCAATTCAGTTTTGATTGTCGACGATGAAGCCATCGTTCGAGAATCCATTCGAGACTGGCTGAAAGATTCCGGTTACGATGTCGCCACCGCGGAAAGCGCTGAAGAAGCGTTGAAAATGGTGGCTAAAAAGGACTACCACGTTTTAGTCCTGGATGTCCGTTTACCCGGCAAAAGCGGTCTCACGGCTTTGAAAGAAATCAAAGCGATCCACCCGGATGTGAAAGCCGTCATCATTACGGCCTATCCTTCGGAAGAAACCACCGCCGAAGCCCGCAGATTGGGCGCCCTTGATTGCATGATCAAGCCTGTTAACCCGGAAGACCTGGAAAAACTCATCCGCGACGCCGTAGCATCCATTGATAAGGAAGCTGACAAAAAACCCGCTAAAAAAGCGGCCGCCTCCAAGAAATCGGTGGTCATCAGCAAGCGCAGTTTCAAAACTCTGATTACCAGCCTTCTCCAGGATATGGAAGTAGTGGGCGTCAAAGGCAAGAAAGGTAAATTCATTTTCGATAAGATCAACAATTTTGACGAATTGAAAATGGATTACGACCTCACCCCCATTCCCCCCACCAAGTACCTCTTCCCCGCCAAAGAAACCATTCTCAAATACGACCTTTCCGATTTTAAAAAATCCACCCCGGTCTTAGACAATGCCCCCCGCGCCATTGTGGGTGTGCATCCCTATGACATCCGCGCCATTGAAATGCTGGATGAAGCCTTTATCACCGCCAATCCCGACCCCAACTACATTGCCAGGCGGCAGAACAGCCTTATCATCGGCGTCGATTGTTTGAACCCTTCTCCCAAAGCATTCTCACCCAGTATGGGCACCAACGTGGCTGAAGCTGGGTTTGACCTCTTGTTGACGGATATCGGCGATACCTACATGGTCACGGTCGGCTCCCAGAAGGGCGCGGACTTGTTAAAGAAACACGCCCAAGTGATCGAACCCACCACCGATGATATCGCCCGGCAGAAAATGGTCCGCGATGAAGCCCTGACCAAATACCAGTTAGCGCTGGATATTCCCCGCGAACGGCTGCCCAAATTACTGGAAGACGCTTACGACGACCCGTACTGGGCGGAAAGAGCCAGCACCTGCTTGAGCTGCGGCTCCTGCGTCATGGTCTGCCCCACCTGCTTCTGCTTTGACGTCCAGGATGACGTCTCGCTGAACCTGAAAGACGGCGAACGCACCCGTCTCTGGGACGGTTGCATGCTGGTGGACTTCGCCAAAGTGGCCGGTGGTGAAAACTTCCGCCACGATAAGACCAGCCGCTTCCACCACAGAATGTACCGCAAAGGTAAATATGTGCTGGAACGCTACGGCCGCATGGGTTGCGTCGGTTGCGGACGCTGCGGCACCGCCTGTCTGGCGGAAATCGCCAGCCCGGTAGAAGCCTTCAACGCTATCGCGGAATCCGCCCGCGCCAAACAGGAAGCGGCTCGTGCCGTAGAAACCATCCGCCCGGAAAAAGAGCTTTACGCTCCCATGCAGGCGGAACTGGTGCGCGTGGATAACCTCGCCGCCAAAGAAAAAGTTTTTGAAATCAAATTAGCCGGCGGTAAAGACCTCGGGCAGAAACCCGGTCAGTTTGTTGAACTATCGCTCTTCGGTCTGGGCGAAGCGCCTTTCGGGGTTGCTTCTTCACCCACCCGCCGCGGCACGTTCGAAATCGCCGTCCGCAATGTCGGCAGCCTGACCAACGTCAGCCACAATCTGAAGAAAGGTGATACCGTGGGTATCCGCGGGCCGTTCGGCAACGGTTTCCCGCTGAAACAGTTCGAGGGCAAAGACCTTCTGCTCATTGCCGGCGGCACGGGCATTTTCCCGATGCGGTCTCTCATCCAGTATGTCCTGGATAATCGTAAACTTTACGGACGCGTCATTGTCCTTTACGGCGCCCGTGGTCCGGCGGAAAGGTTGTTCACCGACGACCTGGAAGGCTGGAAGAATAATGCCAACCTGGAATTCCACGAAACGGTCGACCGCGGCGATGCTATCTGGAAGGGTAATGTCGGCGTCATCACAACGCTGATTCCCAAAGTCCAGCTCGATCCCAAGAAAACCGTGGCCGTAATTGTCGGGCCGCCCATTATGTACCGGTTCGTCATCGTGGAACTGAAAAAGAGAGACATTGCGGATGAGAATGTCATCATGTCTCTGGAACGTAGAATGAAATGCGGCGTGGGCAAGTGCGGGCACTGCCAGATGAACGGTCTGTATGTCTGCCAGGAGGGTCCCGTGTTCTCCCTTGCCCAGTTAAGAACTGTGAGGGAGGCAGTATAATGAAACCAAAAGTAGCATTTTTTGACTTTACCAGTTGCGAAGGCTGTCAACTGGATGTGCTCAACCTGACCGGCGAAGAATTGCTGGATCTGCTGGCGGGCGTAGAAATCGTCAGTTTCCGGGAAGCCATTTCCCGCAACGACGAGGACTACGACATCGCCTTCATCGAAGGCAGCATCAGCCGTGATTCGGAGATTCCCCGCTTGCAGAAGATCCGCAAACAGGCGAAAATCCTGGTGGCGATGGGCGCCTGCGCCTGTATCGGCGGCGTCAACTGTTTGAAGAATCACCTCACCATGAACGAAGCTTTGACCATGGTTTACGGCGCCGACGCCAAGCAGTTCGATACCATTCCCGCCCGTCCCATCAACGCGGTCGTGCCCGTGGATGCCTATATCCGCGGCTGTCCCGCCCAGACCGGCGAATTCGCCAAACTGGTCAAAGCCCTCTTGATCGGTAAAAAACCGGAAACCCCCAGCTACCCCGTCTGCACCGAATGCAAGATGGCGGGGAACATCTGCGTTTACGAACTCGGCAAGACCTGTATCGGGCCTGTCACCCGCGCCGGCTGCGGCGCGATCTGTGTCACCGGCGGCCGGCAGTGCTGGGGTTGCCGCGGGCTCGTGGACGAACCCAATATCAACTCTCAGGAAGAGATCCTGAAGAAATACGGCTTGACCCCCGCCCAGGTGGTGGAGAAGTTCAAGATCTATAACACTTACTCGGAGGTAAAGAAATGACGCAGGTGAATATCAACGTCCATTACGTGACCCGCATCGAAGGGCACGGTAATTTAGTCCTTAATGCCAAAGACGGCAAGATTGAAAAATTATTGTGGGAAGTCCCCGAATCACCGCGTCTTTTTGAAGCCATGCTGGTGGGTCGCCATTACGATGATGTGCATCATATCGCCTCCCGTATCTGCGGTATCTGCAGTATCGCCCACACCACCGCCTCAATTCAGGCGACGGAAGCGGCCTTCGGCACTAAACTGTCCGAACAGACCGTGTTGCTGAGAAAGTTGCTCTACCACGCGGAAATGCTGGAAAGCCATGTACTGCATACCGTGATGCTGGCCGCCCCGGATTTTCTGGGCGCGGAAAGCGTTATCCCGCTAGCCAGTTCTCACCCGGCGGTGGTCATTCTGGCCTTACGCCTCAAGAAACTGGCGTATAACCTGGCCGAAGCCCTTGCCCAACGCAAGACCCACCCGCTCTCCTGCGTCGTCGGCGGCTTTGCCAAATTCCCCGACCCCGAAGAACTGAAAGCCCTGAAGAAGCGTCTCGAAGCCGCCTATGCCGACCTCGATACCGTCGTCGGGTTGTTCAAGACCCTGAAAATCCCGAATTTCGTGCGCGATACCGAATATATCGCTTTACAGGACCCGAACGAATACGCCTTCATCAGCGGCAAAATCGCTACCTCGGACGGCGCGCCCATGCCGCTGACCGATTACCGCAAGGTCACCAATGAGTTCGTGGTGCCGCAATCCACCGCCAAATACACCAAGCACAAGCGCGATGCCTATATGGTCAGCGCTTTAGCCCGCTTCAACCTGAATTCCAAGCAGCTTTCCCCCAAAGCCAAGAAAGCCGCTAAAGAACTCGGACTGGTCGCCCCCAATCACAATCCTTACATGATCACCGTCGCCCAGTTGGTGGAACTCTTCCACGTGGTCGAGGACAGCATTAGCATCATCGACCAGTTACTGGCACGAGGCATCAAGGATGAGCCGGTCAACGTCAAACCCAAAGCCGGCACGGGTGTGGGCGCCGTCGAAGCCCCGCGCGGTATTCTTTTCCACGAGTATACCTATGATGCCAACGGCATTATCACCAAAGCCAACTGCATCATCCCGACCAACCAGAACCACAACAATATTCAGAAAGATTTGGAAGCATTGGTGCCCCAGATTCTGGATAAACCGGAAGCCGAGATCAAACTGATGATGGAAATGCTGGTGCGCGCCTACGACCCCTGCGTCTCCTGCTCCACGCATGCCCTGCAGGTTGAAATCAAGAGATAAACCCGGTATTGACCTGATAAAATGAAAATCGCCCCCCGGCTCGAAGTGAGAGGGGGGCGATTTTGGTTAACAGCAATAGTTGCCGCATTGCAATTACTGCCGGGCCGGGTTGAGCGTATTCGTTTTGGTTTGGGCAGCAATTTTTAAACATTATAACCAGCGTTTTTGAGCGTAAATATATTCCATAACGTAAGAAACAATTCTTTCCAGCCCAAAAATACACGCGATTCGTTTGGTAAAAAATATAATAACTTCTGGATACCGGCCTTCGCCGGTATGGGGAAAGCCATTTTTCCGGTAAAATACCCAAGCAGTGATCTGCATGGTTGACGAATACAGCAGGTATTTCAAGAACTGTAGCTCTACAAGAGGGGTAAACAATATAGCCATTTGATTCGTTCCGTTCAGGGTAAACTTGAAATTCTTTGTTCAGGCAGGCGATATTTACGGCTTCAAGGCGAGCTATCCAGGGAGATGAGGCAACGTTCAGAATCACGTTTGAAAGGATGGAAAAGGATGTTCATTTTACAGGGTAATACTCACAGTGAATCAGATGCTCAAAAATGATAGCAGGTAAATGATAGAGGGACAAGGGGAAAATGTCGCGCTTGGTTGAAGGAGCATGGAAATGAAGCGGCGGGACGATTAGAAATGCTGGCGTACATGCGTCTCCTACTTTTAGGTATGCCTGATAGGTGGAAAGAAGAGGATAAACCCGATAGTTAACCTGATACAAATGAAAATCGCCACCCGGATCACAATGAGAGGGGGGCGATTTTGGTTACCCAAGATTTGCGCTGTTAACCGTATTTTTTGACTGATAGTCGCTAATTTACGAGCTTCCCGCAATACTATAGCTCCGTTGGTCTTATATTGCTTTTTGTCCCCTTCATAGTTTTATAGTCAAGTAATGAGATTGTCTTCAACTCAACATCAGAAATACCGGCCTCCAATTCCGTTATTCTCATAAAGCGATAAACTTCGCGTCCTAATTGTGTAAATGACCAATAAGGGGTTGTATCTTTATACTCATGCCGTTTTTTGGAAGACTCTACTAATCCTAACATAGCAAAATCAGCGAGCCATGCAGTAATATGATTTAAGGGGATACTTGTTGTGTGATCAAGCATTATTTTATCTTCCTCGTTTATCGTGAATACAGTCAATACAAGCGCAGCTTGAGTGTCACTACATTCCACATTTAGATATGGTGCAATTATTTTGAACATATCATAGTAGCTTATCTTACAAACGTTCCTCCAGAATGGCTCAGTATTAAATTTCATTACAATAATTACGCGATTCTTATTTAGTATTCGTGTTATGTTTTGTATATTTTCTTTTTTCCCTAAATTCTCTGATATCAATGCGGCATCTAGTCGCTTTCTCAGATCATCGTTTTCTTTGCTCAAACGAGTTAACTCGTTCGTTGTAGCGGTACTCGATATTTCTGAACCACGAACCCATCCTGTGCGAGGGTTAGTATTAATTTGCTTTATCAGTGCTATAGGAATTTTTCCATATAAGTCATCATTTGATTTCCAAAATCCAACGTTCTTTTGTTTCACCTTCTCTTTGAAAGATTTTAAAGCAGATAATTTTTCTTGTTCTGTATCGATCTTCGTATGTGGCCATTGAGTCTCTTCATCTATGATGAAGCCCATTGTGGGTATGCCCCTGGATACCGCATAATCATATTCCTTTTCGGTATAACTCAGGTTCCCATCCATTGAACCATAACGGTGCGCTATTATAACGATATAATAATCACATTCATCAATCTGCCGTTTTATCAACAACCACTGTTGTTCGTCAGCAGCACTAAACATTTCCATTCCTACTGGAAGATGTCCCATTTCTAAAATGGCTTTTATTACCTGCTCTCTTTCATTTTTTAAATCCTCGTATGTAGAACTCACAAAAATTTCGTATTTGATTGTCATAGATCCTCCGTGCTTGATATTTGACATGCATTATACCACAGGTTTTTAGTCATAATCTCTATATTATTGCATATGCGTTTATTACCAAGCGCTATTAGTGGATAATAAAGAAACTGTTGGTATAAAACAGATTCTCCTTATCACAAAAATTCCCTCGTTATCGTCTGAAAGGGGCTGTTTTTATGCCGGATGATGTAATTACTCTCAGCCATGTGAATAAGGAATTATAAAAAAATAGCCAACTCCTGCCAACGCCGTGTTCTTGCGTATCCTGGTTTGGGCAATAAAGGCAGGTTACTTATATGCCTGTCCGCGTGGTAAGATCGCCAAGATATAAACAACTTTCTCTGTAATATCAACCTGATATATTATCCTCAGATTTCCGGTCCGAAAACGGTAGGTTTCAGCCACCCCTTTGAGCAACTTACTGTTAGAATTTTGTAAGGGGTCGGTTTCTAAAGCCACGAAACTTTTATCAAGTCTCGCCGCTGTGTTATTACCGACTTTGTTGTAATATTTCAAGGCTTCTTTGGAGAGTGCGATCCTAAACATCGGGGCGTTTTACATCCCGCCACCACACGAACTCACCTTTACGTATTTGCTCTTTACCCCGCTGCAATATCGCTAGTTCATTTTTCGTAAGATCATCTTTTTGTGCGCGTAACCATTCCGCAAATTTGAGCAATATGCGGCTCTCATCTTCGGATAGTTCTCCCACAACCCTTTTCAGGTCTTGCTTGGTTGTCGTCATAAACACCACCTTCCGCCATCATTTTACTACTTCCCGCTTGCCATTTATTATAATTAACCGTTTTTAAGTTTACAAGAAAGTTCGGCATCTCTTTTTTCTCTTGTGTTATAATTTCCCTTAACATAGCCTGAAAAGGGGTGTTTTTATGCCGGATGATGTAATTACTCTCAGCCACATGAATAAAGAACCGGGCAAGCGGCAGATTCTCAAGGATGTCACCATACAGGTGGAGCAAAAACGCTCCCCACTTTGGTTTTAAGTTGTTAGCTAAAGCCCCAATAAACAGGGCTTACTCTCTGTTTTTAAATTCCTCTATTGGGATGTTACTGCCGTCGATGATACTTTTCATTGTCCCCAGCGGCAATTGTTTCCCCTGATGAAAAGGAACGATTACCTGTCTGCCTGAATCATAGTTACGCCACTTTTGGTGGCTGCCGCGCTGAGAAATCAATGTAAAGCCGCATTTTTGTAGTATTTTGTTAACCTCGGCGGCTGTCAGCCGGGGGATACTGTGCGGCATTACACGCCTACTTCAACTTCAAATACTTTGCCGTTTTTTACTTTTTTCGTGTTCGTTGGTTCGAGATATAACGCAATCGCTTCACGGGCATTGTCTAACGCTTCTTGTTCGGTATCTCCGGCGCTACAGCATCCCGGTAATTCCGGGCAGTAAGCAGCATAACTTTTTGTTTCCGGATCGTATTCAATCACTATTCTGAATTTCATAGTACCACCGTTACCTTTTTCATCCGACCGCGAGTTCCCCAACTTTTCTTACGTGGGGAATTTTACCGTTGTTCAGGTCTTCGTATATATCCTTGAGATGTTCTTTCAACTCATCAAGTGTTGTCCCCTGCGTTCGGTAGTCTGGATATTCGTCAAGCCACCCTACCCACAAGTCATTTTCCTGGTAGAAAACGAATTTTATTTTTTCCATTTTCGATATACCTACCTGAGTTTCCGGCTACGAGAATTATAGCAGAATTTATTAAACGATAATACGGCTAAAGAAGCATTGCACTTCTTGTGTTATAATTTCCCTTAACATAGCCTGAAAAGGGGTATTTTTATGCCGGATGATATAATTACTCTCAGCCATGTGAACAAAGAACTGGGCAGGAGTCAGATTCTCAAGGATGTCACCATGTCCGTCAAGCAGGGGGACATCTTCGGGTATCTGGGACCCAACGGCGCGGGTAAAACCACCACCATCCGCATCATCCTGGGCTTGATGCGCGCCAACTCCGGTTCGGTTTCCGTGCTGGGTCAAGATGTGCAGGTAGACATTACCCGCCGGAAAATCGGTTTTGTGCTGGAAGCGGACGGACTTTACGATAACATGACCGCTACCGACAACCTGAGATATTACGCGCAGTTGTACACCGTGGCTCAGCCCTCACAGAAAGTGACCGAGGTTTTGAAACTGGTCGGTTTATCCGATAGAGCCGGGGACAAGGTGGCGGCCTACTCCAAAGGGATGCGCCAGCGGCTAGCCTTGGCCCGCGCCATGACACCCGACCCCGAACTGCTGGTGCTGGATGAACCGACCGCCGGAGTCGACCCTACCGGCCAGATCGAAATCCGCCAGTTGATGCTGGACCTGATCCACAAGCATGGTAAAACCATTCTGCTCAGCTCCCACAACCTGGATGAAGTACAGCGCATCTGCGATAGAATTGCGCTGATCAACAAAGGCGAAATCAAGCTTTACGGCGAGCTGGAACAGTTGCAGCGCGCCCGCGGGCAGGGCGGCGTGGAAATCGAAACCGCCGCCGAAATTCCGCCCGCGATCATCGCCGAACTCAAGGCGTTACCGGGGGTCTCTATCCGGGAGCAGCGGGAAAAGCTGCTGACATTGACCTTGGCCGCCAATGTGGAGGCGTTTGATATCGTCAGCCGGTTAGCTGCCCGCGGCGTGAAGATAGAAGGGTTTAAAAAACAGGCCGCCTCGCTGGAAGAAATGTACACGACGATAGTGAAAGAAGCGGAGCGTAAATAAGATGAACAAGATTTGGATTATCGCGAAAAAAGATATACTAGAAGCCTTCCGCAGCCGCAGCGTTTACGTTTTTATCTTCGTTATGATCTTCCTCACTTTTAGTTTTGTCACCGGATACAGCAAACAGGTAGCATCACTCAGCGGCCAGCCGGCGATAGATGATTTCAGCCGGGCTTTTCTGAACGGGCTATCTTACACACTCCCCATGATGTTTTCCATTTTCGTCTGCTCCATCTTTGCCAACTACTCGGTGATTGTAGACAAAGCCAAACGCAACATCGAATCGCTCATGGCATCCCCGGTCAGTATCAACCAGATCTGGATGGGGAAATCGCTGGCGGTGGCCTTACCCAGTGTACTGATCGGGTTCACCGTCGCTTTGCTGAGCTACACCATTATCGACATTGGCTTTGTCATGCCGCACACGCACTTCTTTGTCATCCCGGATATCATCGCCATTCTCTCAGCGGCGCTGATCGTTCCCGTGCTGATCTTCGCCGTGGTCACCATCGTGACCAACATTCAACTGGTGATTTCCAACCCGCGCATCGCCAATCTCGTCTTCACCATCATCTTTTTTGTGCTGTTTTTCGGGGTGAATACACTGGGCGCGCTGGGAATTTCTTTGAAATTTACGCCCTTTATTTATCTAGGCATGATCGCTCTTTGCGCCCTGATATCCTTCATCCTTTCCCGCTTTCTCACACGGGAAAAGGTGCTGCTTTCCAGCAAGATATAGGGAGTATGTCATGGCAAGCCAGCAGGCGCGGCAATCTCAGGGTTGGAGAGGGCGTCCATTCCGTATTTGATACGGTATCCAGCGTATCTCCACGTGAATAGCTAACAGCCACCCATCAATTAGCCGCCGGCAGCAGCACTGTAAAAGCACTCCCTTTGCCTAACTCGCTTTCTACTTCAATCTTCCCGCCGTGTCTTTCCACCAGCCCATAGGAGACCGAAAGCCCCAGCCCGACACCTTTCACCTCGCCCTTGGTCGTAAAGAAAGGCGTGAACAGCTTTTTCATATTCTCCGGCGCGATGCCCACGCCCGTATCGGCAAAAATGATTTTCACCATCCCATCCGCGGCTCTAACCGTGCTGATGGTGATCTGACCCTCTTCCGGTGTGGCCTGCACAGCATTGACCATGAGGTTGACGAACACCTGCTGTATTTGCCCGAAATCCGCCATGATGGGGGGAACAGCATCCGCTTCATTCCGCACGATTTTCACGTGTTTGATCTGCGCCTGGTGACCCACCAGCGTTATCACCTGCTCTATCACGTCTTTCACGTTCACCGGCTTCAGTGTAGGTTCGGTCTGGCGGGCGAAATCCAGTAAACTCCGCACGATTTTGGAGCAGTAGCTCACCGCATCTTCGATCTTCTTCATGTTCACGGCGAACTCGTCTTTATCGAAATTGCCGCTCGCCAGTTTCTTGGACATCAGCTTGGCGTACACCAACACCCCCGCCAGGGGATTATTGATTTCATGCGCCACCGAGGCGGAAAGCCCGCCCAGGGCGCTCATTTTCTCGGACTGTATCAGTTGTTTCTGGGTTTGCTCCAGTTGCTTGATGCTGGCATTAAGACGGTTGTTCAGGTTCAAGATTTCCTTGTAGGCATTCATCTGCCCTTCGAGGTAGTTGAGCAGCGTGGCGCCCATGCCGTTAATGATGAAAGCCAGCAGCACCAACAACAACGTATTCAGTAAGGCATCGGTGGAGGTGGAAAGGAATATAGCGTTCGGCAGGACGATCGCCAGAAAGGCCAGCCCCCCGATGACCGCCCCTTTGAGCCGGTAGGAGATTGAAGCATACATCATCGGGTAGAAGAAAATAATGATGTAGATATCGTGGTAGGCATTCAGCACGAAATAGAAGATGTAAGCCAACAGCGCAAAAATGGCGGTAATGATCCAGAGGTGGTAGCTGCGCCAGCCGCCGGTCGCCTTGCTCCGCATCAGCCATTCCATCACCCGCGTCTGAATGTCCAGGAATTGCTCGATGATGTTTTTCTTATTTTGTTTATCTGTCATATTTACCCCGTTTGTGTTGTCTATTATAAACTATCTTGCGCCGGTAAGGAATTTCCAACCGGCGACTAACCCTGGTGCCTGATTTACCGTAACTCCCTATTTGCAGTGGGCGTTATTTCCCGCAGCCAAATTTTCTTCGTTGACACCGGCACTTTAACGAGAGTAAGCTCAATGGGAAATAGTAATGCGCATCTTCATAACAAATATTAACTCTTGAGAGGTGGGCTTATGGCAGTTTCGATATATGAAAAATCGGTATCTTACTTACAAAGAGATACGCTCAGCAACCTCACGACCCTGAAATATTTATTATACTATCGCGCCAAAGCCAAAGTAGTTCTGATGGAAGACGCTAAAGACTGGGCGTTATCGGCGGTTATTCCCTCCAATCTCGTTTCATACGATACCTTGACTTACCCTCGAGCCGAAAAATCCCTCTTCATTAACGGCAACTCGAAAGAATTGAAATACCGGTTGCTCAATAAGCTGACGAATCAATGTTATATTTTAAGATTGAATGATGACCTGGATTTATCCCCGGTCAAGCAGCGATTTCATTGCGAAAGGACGCGGTGTTATGTGTCATATACAGGCTCGCAAACACCGGATATCGTCGATGATTCGTCGGTTATTGTCAGTCCGGTTATCACCGATGAAGTGCTCAGCATATTAAAAAAGAATGATTATTCGGAAGCTGAAATCAGGGGATATTTTAGATCGGGAGCAATCTGGTTTGGCCTATTCTTGAACAACGAAATAAAAAGCCTGTGTTTTGTTTATCGTAATTATGGCGATGTCTGGGAAATTGCCGGCGTGCATACAAGTGAAAACGAAAGAAGAAAGGGCTACGCGCGCCTGGTTGTGTCTGCCGCGCTGAAACACTTACGCCAGAATCATTATATCCCCCGGTATAATGTTGAACAAACGAATGTGCCGTCCGTTGCACTGGCACAGGTTCTCCAGCTAAAGCCTTTTCTCACGATTCAGCATGTTTTACTCACGCCAAAATGAACGACGGCATAATACATTTCGCGATATTATCAGGCTATTTGTTCTCTTTCTTTTCCACAAATGCCCTGGTGGCTTCCGCCCGTTCCTCGTTGGTTTCCGCTAAGGCTCTCAAGGCGATCCCCACGTTCGCCCCGTTAACATCAAAAGCCGCCCATGCCTGGTTAATCGCCTGTTTCGCCAGTATCAATGCCGCCGGACTGCGCGACGCAATCGTTGCCGCCAGCTTACGCGCCGCGGGCAACAATTCCGTGGCCGGAACCACGCGGTTCACTAACCCGATTTTCTCAGCGGTTGCCGCGTCGATGGCCTCGCCGCTCAATATCATTTCCATCGCCCAGCCTTTGCCGACTAAAGGCGAAAGTCGCCACGTTGCGCCACCCCCGGGGAAAAATCCCCGCCTGATTTCGTAGAATCCAAGAGTCGCTTTGTCCGAGGCGAGCCGGATATCGCAAGCCAATGCCATTTCCAATCCCCCGCCGATGGCGTAACCGTTAATTGCGGCAATGACCGGCTTGGTCATCTGGGATAACGCCACCGTAGCGGCCTGTCCCGCCATGCCTTCCCAGACTTCCAGCGGCGTCGCTTTGGCGGCACTGTATTCTTTCAGATCGCGCCCGGCCGTAAAGGCTTTTTCACCCGCCCCGGTGATGATGATTACCCGTGTTTCTTGATCTTGTTTTAATTCCGCCAGGGCTGCCACGAGTTCATCCTGCATCTGTTTGTTCAGGGCATTCTGCACCTCGGGACGGTTCAAGGTGATCATCGCCACTTGATTTTCTTTATTCAATAATATGGTTTGATAGGTCATTGTTTTCTCCATTTACAAAATTGTCATTCCGGGCGCCGCCAAGAATCCAGTTCTCTTTGTGTTCCGAAAAATCCCGCCTTGTTATCACCGTCTTCCAAAAAGTCCCGATTCACCAGGTTCATACGGGATGCCGCACGCATCGGAAAGGGATTAAGGGGGATTTAGTGAATAAATCTGATATTAATTCCCTCTGTATCTCCCTTTACAAAAGGGAGAGAATAATATTGATTTATATCTATTCCCCGATTCCCCAATCATGATACCCCTGCCTAATCACCGCCAGATATTCCGCGGATGGTTTGGCAAAATCAGATTGCCGCCGTTTGATGTAAGCCATTGCTTTGGTTGCCTGCTCCAGGTCATTCAAGACCAGCACATTTACGTGGTCGTAGGTTGTGGGATAATCTTCAAACCGATCCAGTTTTTGCAGGTCATCTTCTGATATTTCCCAGACACCGCCCATCACCCTTTCCCCGCGGAAAGGAATGATGTTGGCAGTGGATGTTTTCAAGTCCCGGGACCAGCCGGAAAATGTTAATCGGTAGTTGGGAAGTACCGCCTGGAACCTGGGTTTGGCATCGGGGCAAATTTTCTGCATCTTTGCTTTGTTGAGTAACGATGCGTAAGCAAAATAGTACATCTTTCTCTCCAGACCGGGAATCTGCCGGTGTTCACATTATACAGGATGGGGATTCGTCTTTGCCATCCGGTAAAGAGACAGGTTACAATAAGATTAGCCATTCATCATAATAAAAACAAGGCAGGCAGAAAATGATCGTAGAAATGAAAAACGGCGCCAGTAAAGTTGAAGTGGATGCCGTT